>NZ_WMEE01000075.1:0-291 GCF_009709595.1 Microbacterium sp. ZXX196 | reverse complement strand
GTTTCCGTGGAAAACAAAACCGGCTGTACCGGCACCATGGGCCTGGAAGTGACCGGTCTGACCCCCATGAAAGACTATGATTTCACGAAAGCCGATGCCCTGATCATTCCGGGCGGCCCCGGAGACGAATTCCTGGAACAGAACCAGGAAGTCACGGACCTCATCCAGTCCTTTGGCAGGGACAAAACCCTGGGCGCCATCTGCGCCGGCAGTTCCATTCCCGGTAAGCTCGGGCTTTACAAAGACCGGGACTACACCGTGGTACCTGATCTCAACGGTGACTTTGGCGGT
>NZ_WMEE01000074.1:0-292 GCF_009709595.1 Microbacterium sp. ZXX196 | reverse complement strand
GCTCATTAAGCGTGTCGGAGGGTTGTCTTCGTCATCAACACACACAGTTTATAATAACTGGCAAATCAAACAATAATTTCGCAGTAGCTGCCTAATCGCACTCTGCATCGCCTAACAGCATTTCCTATGTGCTGTTAACGCGATTCAACCTTAATAGGATATGCTAAACACTGCCGTTTGAAGTCTGTTTAGAAGAAACTTAATCAAACTAGCATCATGTTGGTTGTTTATCACTTTTCATGATGCGAAACCTATCGATAAACTACACACGTAGAAAGATGTGTATCAGGAC
>NZ_WMEE01000073.1:0-292 GCF_009709595.1 Microbacterium sp. ZXX196 | reverse complement strand
GCTTCGTTAAAGGCTTTTTGTGCCATTTTCATTGCTGCATCACCTGTTAATACAGGTTCGTATAGATTTTTGGTTTGAGCATTTACCTTCATAAAGACCAGAAATAATGTGAAAAATAAAGTAACCGATTTCATATTGAATTATAATTTGGTTTCAAATCCCAAAATTACACAGATTTTTCGGTATTTAAAATCCTTTTCGCACAGTCAGAGGCACAAATAAGTCCCGCTGCCATCATAATTACATCTTTTAAAACCAAACGTCCTGCACCCGACAAATATGGAAAGCCATA
>NZ_WMEE01000072.1:0-292 GCF_009709595.1 Microbacterium sp. ZXX196 | reverse complement strand
ATTAGCAACATCTTCGTTGGGGCTGTCATCAGTAATGATGACTTCTATATTGGAATAAGTTTGCTCAAGAACTGTATTTAAGCATCTTTTTAGAAGCTTAGGGTTTTTGTAAGCAGGTATACAAATTGATATTAGCAGTGTGTTATAATGATTCATTCGTTATTATTATTATCTAATCTCGATTATTTTCCTAAAATTTCTTTGTACCGGTTAATACCCATACCTAGGTTGTCTGACAGAAGTTTGTTTATTTTTTCATTGAGTAATTTTTTATCAAGCTTTTGGAAAAAAC
>NZ_WMEE01000071.1:0-298 GCF_009709595.1 Microbacterium sp. ZXX196 | reverse complement strand
GAAGGAAGCCATTACCCTGTACTGTTACGGGAATACCAACCCTTAAGCCTGTGGTAGTGATTTTCCCCTGATGGTCTATTACTAGGGGCTCCTGAGCACCATCTGCTGCAATATTCCTCTGCCAAAGAGCTTCAGAACGGGGGTTAATGTTATAAGGGAAATAATCGGCATCATAAATCGAAGCAATACGCTTCTTCCCGCTTTCTAATGTTATGCTGAAATACGAGTCTAGTGCCTGTAATACGACTTGAGCCTCTATCAGAAGAGGGAAAAACACCAATACTAAACTGTATAAATA
>NZ_WMEE01000070.1:0-301 GCF_009709595.1 Microbacterium sp. ZXX196 | reverse complement strand
GATACCTTTCTACTTTCTGCGGCTTTTTTATTTTCTGCTATAAGTTTTTGTGCCGATTCTGAAACTACCCCATTAACGATAGAAGTAAGTGTAGCCACCTCGGTAACTTTTTGTTTAGCAAACGCTAGCCACTGTTTAATTTCTGGAGTCAAGACAGCTTCGTTATCCTCCAGCTCCAAATTACAAGGCGAATGTAATAATGACGACGAACTTGCGACAAATACACGCTCTGCTCCTAACTTTTCTTTAGCTTTATTGATAAGCGTAAGCGAATCTTCAAAATCATTTTTCCATACATTTC
>NZ_WMEE01000069.1:0-304 GCF_009709595.1 Microbacterium sp. ZXX196 | reverse complement strand
CAGAGATAAGGATAAGGATGGAGTGTTAGATAAAGACGATTTATGTTCAGAAACACCAGGTTTACCTGAATTCCAAGGTTGTCCAGATACAGATGGTGACGGTGTTCCAGATAAAGATGATAACTGTCCAGAAGTAGCAGGACCAGTAGAAAACAATGGTTGCCCTTGGCCAGATACAGACAAAGATGGTGTATTGGATAAAGACGATGCTTGTGTTGATGTAGCAGGACATTTTTTATCAGCTCCGAAGTTAATGATTTCAAATCATTGATATCGTTCCTCATATCAAAGAGTATTTTATACA
>NZ_WMEE01000068.1:0-305 GCF_009709595.1 Microbacterium sp. ZXX196 | reverse complement strand
GCGGTGTCAAACTTCTCAGCATCTGGTAAGCCACCAGTTTCTCTGATTTCATTTAACAGTTCAGTAGCATTTGATTCTGCCCAGTGGTTTAACTCGTCTTCAAAACGTGTGATATCTACAACTGGAATATCATCTAAATATCCTTTTGTTAATGCATAAATAATCAACACTTGGTGTTCGACTGGTAATGGTTTGTTTTGATCTTGTTTTAAGACTTCAACAGTACGTTTACCACGTTCTAATTTACTTGCAGTAAATTCATCAAGGTCTGAACCGAATTGTGCAAATGATTCAAGTTCTCTGTA
>NZ_WMEE01000067.1:0-314 GCF_009709595.1 Microbacterium sp. ZXX196 | reverse complement strand
CTGAACAAAGTTGTATTAATAGGTAATGGTGCAGTAGGTTCAAGCTACGCATTTTCATTAGTGAACCAAAGCATTGTTGATGAATTAGTCATCATTGATTTAGACACTGAAAAAGTTCGAGGAGATGTTATGGATTTAAAACATGCCACACCATATTCTCCAACAACAGTTCGTGTGAAAGCTGGCGAATACAGTGATTGTCATGATGCGGATCTAGTTGTCATCTGTGCTGGTGCTGCACAAAAACCTGGAGAAACACGTTTAGATTTAGTATCTAAAAACTTGAAAATATTCAAATCAATTGTTGGTGAAGT
>NZ_WMEE01000066.1:0-317 GCF_009709595.1 Microbacterium sp. ZXX196 | reverse complement strand
CGTTGAGGTCGGTACCTACGGTACCTCTCCCTGGTGTCCCATTAACATTGATGAGGGCAGAGGTATGCCTCCTTTTACCATTAACTAATACCAAGACCTGGTCTGGACCTAAGCCTCTAAGCTGTGCAGGGTCTAGGTGGTCTGTACCATCAGCTCCCGTCTGTACGGTAGAAGTAAACGATGGGGCTACCACATTCAGTATTTGGTTGATATTGGTTTGAGGCAATGTAACCCCCATTTTTTGAACATCAAACACATCTACTGGCACGGGGCTATCCGTTTTAGAACGAGCTCCAGAACGGCTCCCTAGTAGTACT
>NZ_WMEE01000006.1:0-152043 GCF_009709595.1 Microbacterium sp. ZXX196 | reverse complement strand
AGCTTACGGACGACCTGCTCCGGGGTGTGACGCTTCCTGCTGTTCGTCATGATCTGACCAGTCTCCCTGCCCGCGACCGCGGACAACAGGACGACTCTCAGAACCACCGGACCTACGAAACGGGGTCAGCCCACGGGGATGACGCATCCGTTCGCTCTCACCATCGGCCCTTCTGATGGGGCCGGGAACATCTACTTAGATGTTGCTGGCCATAACGTTGTGGTCACGTAGGAAGGTCGCGGCAGGAGGCTCCGCCTCTGCGCGCGTGATCTCGGATTGGCTACAGGTACCTGCAGACCTCGTCGGCGTTGCAGGTCTCGGGTTCGGGTTCTGCGGCTGCGTCGCGGAGGGCGGCAACGTTGTCGCGGAGGGAGACGAGATCCGAGATCTGGCGCTCAATGTCCTTCAGACGAACGTCTAGGAGGTCCCGGACGTGGCCGCAGGGAATCTCGCCTCCATCGCGGATGTCGAGGATCTGTTTGATCTGCGCGAGGGTAAGTCCGGCAGCCTGGCCGCGGTGGATGAAGTCGATCCGAGTCGCTGCTTCCGGATCGTAGTCGCGGTATCCCGACGCGGTGCGCTCGGCCGCGGGAAGCAGGCCCTGCTCCTCGTAGAACCGCAGGGTCTTGGCGGTGGTGCCGGCCGCCTCGGCGAGTTCGCCGATCCTCATCTGGGTCTCCGATGTGTCACAGGTCGCACTTGACCTTCCCCCGTACTGGAAGGTCCATTGTGGCTGCATCAAGAGCAATTCTCAAGACTCAGGGGAGGAATCGGGATGCAGTCCAGGTACGACCTTGCGATCATCGGATCGGGTGGCGCCGCGTTCGCCGCCGCCATCCGCGCGACCACGCTCGGCAAGTCGGTGGTGATGATCGAGCGCGGCACTTTCGGCGGCACGTGCGTGAACACCGGCTGCGTGCCGTCGAAGGCGCTCATCGCCGCCGCTGAGGCCCGCCAGACCGCTGCCGAGGCGGGCAACCGTTTCCCGGGGATCGCCACCACAGCGGACGACGTGGACATGCCCGCGCTGATCAGCAGCAAGCAGGACCTCGTCGAGGAACTTCGGGGTGAGAAGTACGTCGACGTCGCCGACGCCTACGGCTGGCAGATCCGCCACGGCGACGCTGCGTTCGCCGGCACGCCAGAAGCGCCCGTTCTTGAGGTCACCGCGACTGACGGTGCGGTCGAGACGATCGACGCTGATCACTACCTGGTCGCCACCGGCGCCAGCGCATGGGCCCCACCGATCGACGGTCTTGAGGAGGCCGGCTACCTGACCTCGACCGCGGCGATGGAATTGACCAAGGTTCCCGACTCGCTGCTGGTGCTCGGCGGCGGCTACGTCGCCTTGGAGCAGGCCCAACTGTTCGCCCGGCTCGGGTCGAAGGTCACCCTGCTGGTTCGTTCCCGGCTGGCGTCGAAGGAGGAGCCGGAGGTATCCAAGGCGCTGCAGGAGGTCTTCGCCGACGAGGGCATCCGCGTGGTCCGCCGTGCGGTCCCGACCCACGTTGCCCGTGACGACGTCAGGGGCCAGGTTGTTGTCACCGCTGACATCTCCGGCGGCGAGCAGGAATTCCACGCCGAACAGGTCCTCGTCGCCCTCGGCCGCCGACCGGTCACCGATGGGCTGAACCTCGATGCGGTGGAGGTGAAGACCGGCGACACGGGCGAGATCGTGGTCACCGACCAACTGCAGTCCTCCAACCCCCGGATCTGGGCAGCCGGCGACGTGACCGGGCACCCCGAGTTCGTCTACGTCGCCGCCCACCACGGCAACATGGTCGCTGAGAACACGTTCGCTGGCGCTGAGCGGTCGGTGGACCACAGCCGGCTGCCGCGGGTGACCTTCACCAGTCCGGCGATCGGCGCGGTCGGGATGACCGAGGCCCAGGTGCTCGCTGCCGGGATCCGCTGCGACTGCCGCGTCCTGCCGCTGGACTACGTGCCCCGGGCGCTGGTCAACCGCGACACCCGCGGCTTCATCAAGATCGTCGCCAACGCTGAGACCGGCGAGATCCTCGGCCTCACCGCCGTCGCCAAAGACGCCGGCGAGCTCGCCGCGGCCGGTGTCCACATCCTCGGCAAGACCGTCACCGAGGTCGCCGACGCATGGGCGCCCTACCTGACCATGACCGAAGGCATCCGGATCGCCGCCAAGGCCTTCACCACCGACATCTCCAAGCTGTCCTGCTGCGCGTGACCCGCAGCCGACAGCCTCCACCCGACTCATGAAGAAGGTACCGCCATGTCGGAGCTCACGACGCAACTGCCCGAACGACTCAACAACACCGAAGAGACCGGCCTTGACGCCGTCCTATTGATCCCGCTGCTGCGGCTGATCGTCGAGGGCGGCCCGGTCACCGTCGAGCAGTTCGCCGCGGCCGCCGGCCGTCCGGTCGACGACGTACGCACGGGTCTGGCCGCGGTGCCGGACACCGAGTACGACGACCAGGGCCGCATCATCGGCCAGGGCCTCACCCTGCGCCCCACCCCTCACCGGTTCACCGTGGCCGGTGAGGAGCTCTACACCTGGTGCGCCCTGGACACCCTGATCTTTCCGACCCTGCTCGAGCGCGCGGCGAGCGTGGAGTCGGTCTCCCCGACCAGCGGCGAGCCGATCCGGGTCACCATCGACCCCGTCGCCGGCGTCACCAGCGTCGAACCCGCCACCGCGGTGGTGTCGCTGGTCAACCCCGACCAGATCACCTCGATCCGGTCCTCCTTCTGCAACCAGGTCCACTACTTCACCTCCGATGAGGACGCCGCGGGCTGGCTGGCCGAGCACCCCCGCGCCGAGGTCGTGCCCGTGGCCGTTGCCTATCGGATCGGTACCGACCTCACGACCGGCTTCCTCAACCAGTTCCAGGCCAACGCGGCAGTGGCCGACGACGGCCACTGCCGCTGCTGACCAAGAACACCGAAGGGCACTCCACTCCGATGAAGTCCAACCACGACGACCAACCGGGAGGCAGCGGCCTGCTCCTCGGAGCCGGGGCCGCGCTGCTCATGGTCGCCTGCTGCGCCCTACTTCCCTTGCTCCTCGCCGGTGGTCTGCTGGCCAGTGTCGGCGGGTTCCTCGGCAACCCCTGGGTGATCGGCACCGGCATCGCCGTCCTGGTGCTCGCGGTCCTCGCGACCACGCGGCGCCGCAGCGGCGGCAACAACGCCAGGCATGGCTGTTGCCCGCCTGTGAACTCCACCCACCCCAGCGACACGAAGGACGACCAGAACCGATGACGCTTACCCGCACCCGCCGCGCGACCCTCTCGGTCGCCGGCCTCCTGCTTGCAGGCTCCCTGGCTCTGACCGCCTGCGGAAGCACCGACGCCACACCAGCCGCAGATGCGGGCACGCCAGCGGCGGTTACTAGCATCGACGGCCAGATGGTCAGCCTGCCCACCAGCGGGAAGCCGACCGCGGTGTTCTTCTTCTCCGTCGGCTGCGGCGAATGCGTTGAAGGCGTCCGCTCCCTCGGCGAGGCCGCCACCGCTGCCGAGAAGTCGGGTGCTGGGGCGAGCTTCCTCGCCGTCGACATGGACCCCGGCGAGTCCAAGGAGACCATCGAGGGATTCATGGAGTACGTCGACGCCGAACACGTCCCGGCCGCCATAGACGAGGGTGCCGCCTTGTCCCAGCGATTCGACGTTGCCGCCCTGTCCACCCTCATCGTCATCGACGGCGACGGCAAGGTGACCTTCCGTGCCACCGAGCCCGACGCGAAGACGATCACCGCCGAACTCGTCAAGGCCGGAGCCTGATCCATGGGCGGATTGCTCAGCCTCGCCTTCGCCGCCGGCATGGTGGCGCCGGTCAACCCATGCGGGTTCGCGCTGCTGCCGGCCTGGATCAGCCAGACCCTCGGCGACGCTGACGCCTCGCCCGTCCCGGTGCGGCTGCTGAGGGCCCTGCGGTCCGGAATCGCACTGGCGATCGGGTTCGCCGGCACCCTCGCAGCTGCGGGCCTGCTGGTGAGCGCCTGGGCTCGGGGCCTGATCCAGGCAGCGCCCAAACTCGGTCTCGCCGTAGGCGTCCTACTGGTGCTCCTCGGCCTGTGGATGCTGGCCGGCCGTTCGATCTCCGTGCGGTTGCCCCGGATCACCGGCCGAGCAACCGAAGGCCTCCCGCCAACCGCCCGGATGCTGGTCTTCGGGATCGGCTACGCCCTCGCCTCCCTGTCGTGCACCTTCGGAGTGATCCTTGCTGTCATCGCCCAGGCACAGGCCACCGCCAGCTACGCGGGGCTGCTGCTGGTCTTCGGTGTCTACGCCGCCGGCTCAGCCAGCATCCTGCTGCTGCTCGCACTCGCGACCACCGCCGCGGGTACCGGCCTAACCCGCCACGTCGCACGCCTCGGGAGTTATGGCCCCCGGATCACCGGCGCCGTCTTGCTGCTCACCGGCGTCTACCTCGCGTGGTACTGGTGGCCCGCCGCCACCGCCGACAACAACCTCGTCGCGACCGGCCGTGCCGGCGGTGTCGCCAGGCTCTCAACGACCCTGTCCGGCTGGGTTCAGGCTCACACGGCGCCGATCGCGGCGCTCGCGGTCATCTCCCTCCTCGTAGTACTCGCCCTTGGCGCCGCCCATAGGCGGCGTCGAGCCAGTTCCGAATCGCCGGAGGCCTGCTGCGACACCACGAACGTCGGGCTCGGCGTGTCAGGCGGCGACCACGAGGGTCAGTAGCCGACGGCTGAATGGGGGGCTTGGTCCGGGACTCAGCGACTCGACTGGAACATTCTTCGAAGGACGTGCATGACTCACCGCAACTCGCCACTGTCAGTCGAGGGACGTCGGCGGCTGGTCGAGCGTTGCAAGACCCGGCCGATCGCTCACGTGGCAGCTGAGATGGGAATCTCCCGCGCTACCGCGTCAAAGTGGGTCCATCGCCATCGTGAGTTCGGTGAGGTCGGTCTGCTCGACCGCTCATCGACGCCTAAGCAATCCCCGACAGCCACCCCCAACGTCGTTGTTCGCGAAGTCGAACGCATGCGGCGCGAGCACAAGTGGTCAGCGGCTCGGATCACGTTCGAGCTCGAACAGGTCGGCATTCAGATCAGTCGGCGCACGGTGAGTCGCATCCTCACCGACCTGCAGCTCAACCGGCGCCGCTTCATCGACCCGACCGGGGAAAGTAACCGCGAAGCGAGGAAGATTGTCGCTCGGTGCCCCGGCCACATGGTTCACCTGGACGTCAAGAAGGTCGGCCGAATCCCCGATGGCGGCGGATGGCGGGCTCATGGCAAGGACAGCCCGGAAGCTCGCGCCGTCGCGCGGACGAAAACCCGCGGCACGCGAGCCGGCTACGTCTACCTCCACTCAGCGATTGACGGCTACTCACGCCTCGCGTACACCGAGGCTTTGCCGAACGAGCAGGCCGCGACGGCCGTTGCGTTCCTCGCGCGAGCGCGGGCATGGTTCGCGGCTCATGGCATCACGCACATCGAACGGATCGTGACCGACAACGGATCCTGTTACCGCGCCTCAGCGTTCGCCGATGCACTGGCCGGGTCGCGGCACCAACGGATCACGCCCTACACGCCCCGCCACAACGGAAAGATCGAGCGGTACAACCGGATCCTTGCCGAAGAGTTCCTCTATGCACGGACATGGACCTCAGAAGACGAACGCGCCAACGCCCTCGAGCGCTGGAACCTGCACTACAACTACCACCGCCCGCACGGTGCCGCGGACGGTCAGCCGCCGGCCACGCTCGTGCCAATTCGCGTCAACAACGTCCTGGCCTCATACACCTAGCTTCAGCGGTGATCCGCAGTCTGCGCGATGTAGGACTCCGCGTGCAGCACGAGAACTGCGAGGGACCGCAGAAGTCGTGGGCGACACGAGAAGCTGATGCGGTTCGGCGAAGGATCGCACTGTGGATAACGTGCTGCGCCGACGTCCTTGTTCCTACGGTCGGTGGCACGACCGATCTCGATGAGAGAACTGGATGAGGGGACGAGGGCGATGATTCTGTATCTGAGTTTCAGGCTCGCAGGCTTTCTGCAGGTGTTCTTCCAACGATGCATGCCGACGAACATCCTCATCAACGCGCTGCGCACCCGACGCGGCTTGAAGTGGTCGATGGTCACCTGGCTGATCGCGCCGATCTACTTTCTCCTCGCGCGCTGGTTCGCGGAGATCATCGAAGCAGGCGGCCCTGGATGGGTCTACATCCTGATGGGGATCGCGAGCTGGGATGCGCTCAAGATGTTCGTCGCCGGGCCGACGCTTTCGGTCGTCCTGCTCGTGACGAAGATCCGAGAGGCGGTGTCGATCACGAGGTCCGAAGATCCGTCCGTAAACCCGTCCGAAAACCCGTCCGTTTACTCCCGTAGACGTCCGTAAACCCCCGGAGATAGAATGGGCCCCAAGCAGCGGTTTGCTGCCTGGGGCCCAGTCAATCACTGGCCTCGAAGCCCGGGGAGACGCGCTTCGGGACCCTTCAGATTTCACACACCATAGTACAGCTCGAACTCGAACGGGTGCGGGCGCTGGGCCAGCGGGATGATCTCGTTCTCGTACTTGTAGTCGATCCAGGTGTCGATGAGCTCCTGCGTGAAGACGCCGCCCTCGAGGAGGAACGCGTGGTCCTCGCGGAGTGCCTCGAGCGCCTCGGCGAGCGTGCCGGGCACCTGCGGGATGTCCTTGGCCTCCTCCGGCGGAAGCTCGTAGAGGTCCTTGTCGACCGGCTCGTGCGGCTCGATCCGGTTCTTGATGCCGTCGATGCCCGCCATCAGCTGCGCGGCGAAGGCGAGATAGGGGTTACCCGAGGAGTCGGGCGCGCGGAACTCGAGGCGCTTCGCCTTCGGGTTCGAGCCCGTGATCGGGATACGAATCGCCGCGGAGCGGTTACCGGCCGAGTAGACCAGGTTGACAGGCGCCTCGAAGCCCTTGATCAGGCGGTGGTACGAGTTGATCGTCGGGTTCGTGAACGCGAGAACGGCGGGCGCGTGCTTCAGCAGGCCGCCGATGTACCAGCGGGCGATGTCCGAGAGCTGGCCGTAGCCCTGCTCGTCGAAGAAGAGCGGCTTGCCGTCGGCCCACAGCGACTGGTGGGTGTGCATGCCCGAGCCGTTGTCGCCGAAGATCGGCTTCGGCATGAAGGTCGCGGTCTTGCCCCACTCCTCGGCCGTGTTCTTGACGATGTACTTGAACTTCAGGATGTCGTCCGCGGCGTGGACCATCGTGTCGAACTTGTAGTTGATCTCGGCCTGGCCGGCCGTGCCCACCTCGTGGTGCGCACGCTCGAGCTCGAGGCCCGCCTCGATGAGCTTCAGCGAGATGTCGTCGCGCAGGTCGGCCTGCTTGTCGACGGGGGAGACGGGGAAGTAGCCGCCCTTGTACGGCGTCTTGTTGGCGAGGTTTCCGCCCTCCTCCTCGCGGCCGGTGTTCCACGCGGCCTCCTCGGAGTCCACCGAGTAGAAGCTCTTGCCCTGCGAGACCTCGTAGCGCACATCGTCGAAGATGTAGAACTCGGCCTCGGGGGCGAAGAACGCGGTGTCCGCGATGCCGGTCGAGGCGAGGTACTTCTCCGCCTTCTTGGCGACCTGGCGCGGGTCCTTCGAGTAGATCTCGCCGTTGCGCGGGTTGTAGATGTCGAACACCATGACGAGCGTCTTGTGCTCGCGGAACGGGTCGAGGTACGCCGTCGTCACGTCCGGGATGAGCTGCATGTCGGACTCGTTGATGTTCGCGAAGCCGCGAATCGAGGAGCCATCGAAAAGCTGACCGACGGTGAAGAAGTCCTCGTCGACGGTCGATGCCGGGATGTTGAAGTGCTGCTGGACACCGGGGAGATCCGTGAATCGGATGTCGAGGAACTTGACGTCCTCGTCCTTGATGAAAGCGAGCACCTCAGATGAATCAGTGAACATGGAGGCTCCAGGTAGTGGGACTTCGGGTCGCCGCCCGCGGAGGGGATGACCCCTCGAAAGTATCCGTGCGGGATTGCCCGAGAATGTCTCGAATGTTTCCTGGAGGTTACGTGGGCATCGTGCCGCGACACAAACCGACGCGCGCCTAGGCTGATCGGGTGACTTCTTCTTCGCGCGATGACCACCCCGGCAAAAGCCTGGGCCTTCCGGCCACCGGGCCGGGCAGCATCGCCCCGCTCTCGCGCCGCGTCGGCGCCTTCGTGACCGACTGGGCGGCCGTCGTCCTCCTGTCCATGGCGTTCTTCGACTACGCGTGGTGGTCGACGCTCGCGCTCTTCGTCGTCATCCAGGCGCTCTTCGTGCCGACGGCCGGCGGAAGCCCGGGGCATCGGATCTGGGGGCTGCGGGTCGTGCGCCGCGGCGGGGGATGGGTGGGCCCCTGGCGCCCACTGGTTCGGGCCGCGTTGATCGCCCTCGTGATCCCCGCCGCCATCTGGGATGAGAACCGTCTCGGGCTCCACGATCTGCTCGCCGGCACCGCCATCGTCCGGGCGTAAACCGAGAGGGGGCCGGCGCATCGCACCGGCCCCCTGTCTCGTGTCGCGTTTCTAGCGCGGCTTCGGAGCGCGCACCTTGGTCGGATCGATGCCCTTCGGAATGGGGAGGGACGCCGCGCCGCCGCGCGAGATTGACTCGGTGCGGGCGCTGAGCTGCTCCATGCCGGCCCGGTTAACCACCTTCGGCAGCTTCTTGATCTCGCGCGCCAGGCGGTCGACCGGTACCTCGTCCTCGCCGTGTCCGACATACAGGACGGTCACGGGAACGGATCCGTGCGTGATGCGCAGCGAGGTGGTCTTCTCCTTCTTGACGAGGCGCTCGAGGCGACTCCGCGTGCCCTCGCCGATGAGGACGACGCCGCCGCGACCCACGGCGCGGTACACCGCGTCCTGAGTCCTCGCGTTCACGGCGACCGGCATGTCCTCGCCGCGCCAGTTGCGCCCGAGCATGTTCGCGACGACGTGTCCCGCCCCGCCCGGCATCCCGTCGATCTTCTTGTACATCGCGGACGTCGCCAACCGGTTCATGAGCAGCATCGCGCCGATGAGGCCGAGCATGATACCGAAGACGACCCAGAGGATGTAACCCCACCACGGCTGGGCGGTCACCAGCGCGATGACCACGCCGACCGCGACGCCCGCCACCAGGACGAGGGGGAGCACCCAGGCCACCCACGGGTATTCCCCGTGCGTGAACGTGAACAGGTTCTTAATTGTCGCGAAGAACCCGGGGCGCTTCTCGGGCGTGGTCGTGCGTGCTGCCATAGTCACCAGCCTACCGGTCGCTCGTGCCGCGCACCTGCGCGCCAGCGCGTCCACACCCCGGATCCGCCCGCGCCCGTCCCCAATCCGCCGCCACCCGGCGCCGCGGCGGGTTCCGGCGCGGCAACCTAGGCCCATGGTGACGACACGGGACGCGCGGACCGCCCCGCGCGAGGCGGAGGCATTCCTGCCCGCCAGACGGGTGCGCCGCACGGTGGCGGGCGAGCACCCACTTCCCGCGGCGCTCGTGCAGAGGGGCGAGGGCACCTGGGCCGTCGTCGACGCGGCGGACCTCGACGGCTGGGCCGGGTGGCGATGGGCCGACGCGCCGCACGTGCTCGCGCCGCGCGAGATCCTGCGTCGCGCGGGAGGCCACGACGTGGTGGTGCCGTCCGTTGCCTCGTCCGTCGATCACCTCCTCGGCGCGCGTGCCCAGAGCGGGCCCGCCTGGGACCGCGGGGAGGCGGTGACCCTGGCCGTCGCCGTGATGCGCGCGGCGGCCGCCGTGGATGCGGAAATCGTCGGCAGTTGGTGGCTCGACGAGGACGGCATGCCGCTGTTCTGCCCCCGCTCCGGCGATGCCGCGGGCGGCGACGCGATCCCCGACGCCTCCGCGCGCGTTCTCGAGCGGCTCGAGCGGGCCACGGACGACCGCGTGCTCGCGCGCGCGCTGGCGGAGGCCCGCGAGGCCCTCGCGACGCCCCGAACCCTGGCGGTTTCGCTCGAGGGGATCGAGGGAGCCCTGTTCGACGCGGCGGCCGCCCGGCCGATCCGTTCCGCGGCGGGCGCCGGGGCTCGCGCCGGGATCGACCGCATCCTCGCCCCCGACGACCCCGACGAGGGGGTGGGCCTCGCCGCGTGGCTGGCGCGCGTGGCGGGGATGTGGGACGCGGGCCTCGCCCGGATCGTGGCGCGCCTGTCGCCCGCGAGGCGCCCCGAGGGCGCGGATCCGTCGCCCCCGCGCCCGGAGGCGTCGCCCCGGGCCCGCGGCAGCCGCCGGGCGCCGATCGCCGTCGCCCTCGGCGTCGCGACGGCCGTCGTCGGCGTGGGGCTTTTCTGGCCGGCCAGCGAATCGCCCCGCGCGTCGGGCGTCGTCGCGGAGCGGACGCAGGCGCCGAGCGCTGCGGCCCCGCCCGTCGCGGGTGCGGCGCTCGCGGGGGAGGATCCGGTGGTCGCGGGCGCGGCGCTCGTGGCGCTCTGGCAGGACTGCGCCGGCACGTGTGACCAGGTGCCGAGCGAGGCCGTCGGCGGATCCGCGGCGCACCCCGACGTGCAGGTTTCCCTCGTGGAGGACTACGGTCAGGTTGCCGTCGTGGCCGCCGAGGCTCCCGGATCCGCGAAGCAGCTCATCGTGATCGAGCGCGCGGGCGAGACCTGGCGCATTCGAGACGCGTACGACGCGGCGACCGGAACGGCAGCGCGCAGCACAGAGGGGGACCCGCCGTAACGGCGCGGCCCCCTCTGTGCTGCAATCGAGACGTTAGATCCCGAGATCGGTCTGGAAGTCGGCCTCCTCGAGGCGTGCCTTGACGGCGCTGAGGTAGCGCGCCGCGTCGGCACCGTCGATCGTGCGGTGGTCGTACGACAGGGCGAGGTAGACGTACGACCGGACGCCGATCGAGTCCTGCCCGTCGACCGTCACCACGCCGGGGCGCTTGAACACGATGCCCGTGCCGAGGATCGCCGACTGCGGCAGGAAAACGACCGGGGTGTCGAACAGCGCGCCACGCGAACCCGTGTTGGTGAGCGTGAAGGTGCCGCCAGCGAGGTCATCGGGCTTCAGCCCGCCCTCGCGCGTGCGCTTCGCGAGATCCGCGATGCCGCCCGCGATCTCCGCGAGGCTCTTCGACGCCGCATCCCGGAGCACCGGCGTGTACAGCCCCTTCTCGGTGTCGACCGCGATCGAGAGGTTCTCGGTGTCGGGGTAGACGATGTTCTCGCCGTCGAGCGTCGAGTTGATGATCGGGAACGCGCGGAGCGCCTCGGTCGCCGCGAGCGCGAAGAACGGCAGGAATGACAGCTTGCTGCCGGTCTTCTCGTGGAACTCGGCCTTCACGCCGTCGCGGAAGGACGACAGGCGCGTCACGTCGACCTCGACGACCGTCGTGAGCTGCGCGGTCGAGGTCATCGACTCCACGGCGCGCTTCGCGAGCACCTTGCGCAGGCGGGTCATCGGCTGGGTCGTTCCGCGCAGCTCGCTCGTCTCGAGCGCGGCCTTCGCCGACTTCGCCGACGGAGCGGCCGGCGCGGGCGACGAGGTGGTCGAGGCCGCGGGCTTGACGGCCGCGAGCACGTCCTCCTTGCGGATGCGACCGCCGACCCCCGAGCCCTGGATGCTCGACAGGTCCACGCCGTGCTGCGCGGCGAGCTTGCGCACGAGCGGGGTGACGTAGATCGGGTCGTTCGAGGCCGAGGCGGGCGCCGCCGGCGCGGCGGGCTTCTCGGCCGGGGCGGCGGGCTTCTGCGGGGCCGGGGCCTCCGCGGCCGGGGCGGGCTCGGCGGCCTTCTCCTCCGGAGCCGGGGCGGCGGGCTTCTCGGCCGCGGCGGGCTCGGCGGCCTTCTCCTCCGGAGCCGGGGCGTCGGGCTTCTCGGCCGGGGCGGGCGCACCGGATCCGACGCGCGCGAGGACGGAACCGACCTCGACCGTGTCGTCCTCGCCCGCGAGGAGCTCGAGGACGGTGCCGGCGACGGGGGAGGGCACCTCGGTGTCGACCTTGTCGGTCGAGATCTCGAGCAGGGGCTCGTCGACCTCAACGGAGTCGCCGACCTGCTTCAGCCAGCGGGTGACCGTGCCCTCGGTGACGCTCTCGCCGAGCTCGGGGAGCACAACGTCGGTCGCGTCCGCGGAGGACGCAGCGGGCTTCTGCGGGGCCGGGGCCTCCGCGGCCGGGGCGGGCTCGGCGGCCTTCTCCTCCGGAGCCGGGGCGGCCGGCGCGGACTCGGAGGCGCCGGCGCCGTCGCCGACCGTGGCGAGCTCAGCACCGACCTCTGCCGTCTCGTCCTCCTGGACGAGGATCGCCTCGAGCACGCCCGCCACCGGGGACGGGATCTCGGTGTCGACCTTGTCGGTGGACACCTCGAGCAGCGGCTCATCGACCGCGACGGTATCGCCGACCTGCTTCAGCCAGCGGGTGACCGTTCCCTCGGTGACGCTCTCTCCGAGAGCGGGGAGGACAACGGAAGTGCTCATATTCGAGTCTCCTTGCAGAAGGTGTGAATGCGGTTATCAGCTTAGGGGATGGGGTCCGGCCTCGCCCCGGAACCCGCGGGGCGCGCCGCGCGGTCACATGGTGTGCAGCGGCGAGCCCGCGAGGGCGAGGAAGGCCTCGCCGAGCGCCTCGGACTGGGTGGGGTGGGCGTGCACGAGGGGGGCGATGTCTTCCGGGTGCGCCTCCCACGCGACGGCCAGCTGACCCTCCGTGATCAGCTCGCCCACGCGCTCGCCCACGAGATGCACGCCGAGGACGGGCCCGCCCACGAGGCGAACGACCTTCGCGAAGCCGGGCCGCGCGGGGGAGCCTGCGCCGACGATCTCGCTCTTCGCGTTGCCGGCGAGGGAGACCTCGGTCGACGTGATCGCGTCCGCGCCGTGGATCTCGATCGCCGCGCGCTCCGTGAGGCCCACGGACGCGACCTCGGGCGACGAGTACGTGACGCGCGGCACGAGCGCGTCGTCGAGCGGCGCGGTACGTCGCCCGGCGATCCGCTCGGCGACCGCGATGCCGTGCCGGAATCCGCGGTGGGCGAGCTGGGGGCCGGCGACGATGTCGCCAACGGCCCACACGCCCTCCGCGCCCGTGCGCAGTTCGCCGTCGACGTCCACGAACCCGCGCGTGAGAGAGACCCCGGCCTCCTCGAAACCGAGCCCCGCGGTGGAGGGCGCGCGGCCGACCGCCACGAGCACCACGTCGGCCGGCAGGTCCTCGGTCACGCCCTCGCGTTCCACCGACACGACGACGCCGTCGCCCTCGGCCACGCCCGCCACGCGGGTGCCGAGGCGGAGGTCGATGCCACGGCGGGCGAACGCCTTCGCCAGCGCCGACTGCGATGCCGCGTCCTCGCCCGCGATCAGCGTGTCCTGCGCCTCCACGACCGTGACCTCGGCGCCGAGGGAGCGCCACGCGCTGGCGAACTCCACGCCGATGACGCCGCCGCCGATGACCACGGCGCGCGCGGGGATCTCCGCGCGCGCCAGCGCACGCTCGGCGTCCAGCACCCGATCCGAGAACTCCACCCCCCGCAGGGCGCGCGTCAACGCGCCCGTGGCAAGGACGACGTGGCGCCCGGCGTACAGGTCGTCGCCGACCCGTACCGCGGGCGCGCCGTCGTGGCGCGTGAGGGATCCGGATCCCGTCACCACCTGCACGCCGCGCGCCGCGAGGAGCGACGTCAGCCCGCGGAACTTGCCGTCGACGATCTTCTGGCGCCACGCCAGCGCAGCCTCACCGTCCACGCTTTCGAGCGACGCGGCGACGCCCGCGGCCGCCGCGTGCCGCACCGTGTCGGCGACCTCCGCGGTGTGCAACAGGGCCTTCGTCGGGACGCACCCGCGGTGCAGGCACGTGCCGCCGACGCGGTCGCGCTCGATGAGAGTCACCGAGAGGTCGAGCTCGCGGGCGCGCAGCGCCGTCGCGTACCCGCCGCTCCCGCCGCCGAGGACGACGACGTCCGAGGTGAGGACGGTCACGGGAGGCCTCAGCGAACCTCGCCGCCGGCGGCGACGAAGTCGATCAGCGCCCGGGTGGAGGCCCCGGTCGGCCCGCGGTCGGTGAACCCGAACGCGCTTGCCGTGCTCATCGCGGATCCGGCGATGTCCAGGTGCACCCAGGGGATCCGGGGTGCATCCGCCGCGCCATCCCGGCGGCCCACGAAGCGCTGCAGGAAGAGCCCGGCGTACATCGATCCGCCCGCGCGGTTGCCCATGTTCGCGTTCTGGAGATCGGCGACGCGCGAGTCGAGCTGCTCCTCCATGTGCTCGGGGAGGGGGAACGGCCACGCGAGCTCGCCCGTGCGGTCGGCGGACCGGAGGAACGCGTCGACCGCGTCGGACTCGCCCATGACGCCCGTGTGGCGAGTGCCGAGCGCGACGACCATCGCTCCCGTGAGGGTTGCCACGTCGACGATCACGTCGGGGTTCTCGCGGCTCGCGGCCACGAGGCCGTCGGCCATCACGAGGCGACCCTCCGCGTCCGTGTTCGTGACCTCGACCGTGGTGCCGTCGGCCATCACGAGCACGTCGCCGGGACGCGTCGCGCGCCCCGAGGGCATGTTGTCCGCGATGCACAGCCAGCCCGTCACCCGGACGGGAAGCTTCAGCTGGGCGGCGGCGCGCACGACCGCGAGCACCTCGGCAGCGCCGGTCATGTCCTCCTGCATGCCGACCATCGACGCGGCGGGCTTGAGCGAGAGCCCGCCCGTGTCGAACGTGATGCCCTTGCCGACGAGCGCGACGTGGCGCGTCGCGCCCTGCGGGGCGTAGTCGAGCCGCACGAGGCGCGGCGGGCGGTCGGATCCCTGACCGACGCCGAGGATGCCGCCGAAGCCACCCTCGGCGAGGGCCTTCTCATCCCAGACCGTCGCCTGGATCGGGAGCTCGGCGGTCACCACTGCGGCCGTGTCGGCCAGCTGCTCGGGGCTCTGACGATCGGCCGGCGTCGAGACGAGGTCCTTGACGAGCGCGACGGCCTCGCCCGAGACGCGCGCGGCGGCCAGGTCGTCGTCCGTCACGGACTCGGGCGCGTGGACGATGATCCGCGTGGCGCGGCGCGTGCGATTCGCCGCCTCGTCGGAGACGTTCTTGTAGCCGTCGAACGCGTACCCGCCCAGGACGCCGCCCTCGGCCGCGGCGCGCCACGCGTCGGGAACCTCGGCCGCGACCGCCACCGCGATCGTGGCGAATCCCGTCAGCTGGCGCACGCCAGCGCCGATGCTCTCGCGCACCGTGTCGGCGGTGGGGTCGGCGCCGAGGCCGACGACCGCGAGCGGGAGCGCGGTGTACTCCGGCGCGTGGACCCGAGCGAAGGCGCCCTTTTTTCCCGTGAAGCCGATCGCCTCGAGGGCGGGCGTGAGGCCCGGGGTGGGCTCGGAGCCGGCGAGCGCGGGGACGGCGAGGACGAGGGCGTCGGCTTCGTGGGCCGGGACGGGGGCGTGGGTGATCGCGATTTCGGGAAGAGGCATGCCCCCATCCTAGGTATCGCTTGTGCCGGAGGGGCCCGTGCGCCCCCCGGCCCTCGTAGCATGGAGGGATGGCCCGCATCCCCGAGTTCTTCGAGCGCGTCGCGAACGCGCCGGTTGTGACGCCCCAGCTCCCGCTCGTCGTCCTGCTCACGGGTTTCACCGACGCGGGCGGGACGGTCTCGGCGGTGGTCGATTTCGCGCGCGAGGATCTTCAGCCCGAGCCCGTCGCGATGTTCCACAACGACGCGCTGTTGGACTATCGGGCGCGCCGCCCGATCGTCACCTTCGATCGCGACCATTTGTCGGACTACCGGCCGCCGCGGCTCGAGCTCTCCCTGGCCCACGACGCGCTCGGCCAGCCCTTCCTCCTCCTGATGGGATACGAGCCGGACTTCGCGTGGGACGGATTCGCGGCGGCCGTGCTGGCGCTCGCGGACGAGTTCGATGTGTCGACGATGACGTGGGTCCACGCGATCGCGATGCCCGTGCCGCACACGCGCGCGCTCACGACGACGGTGAGCGGGTCGCGTCACGACCTGATCCAGGCGCACTCGGTGTGGAAGCCGCACACGGAGGCGCCCGCCACCGCCGGTCACCTGCTCGAGATGCGCATGTCCGAGGATGGGTTCCCCGTCGCGGGCTTCGTCATGCTCGTGCCGCACTACCTCGCGGAGACCGTCTATCCGGGCGCCGCAATCGCGGCACTGGATCGGCTGATGACGGCGACCGGGCTCGTGTTCGGGCTCGACTCCCTCCGCGAGGACAACCGCGCCTACCTCGAGCGGGTCGGCGAGCAGATCGAGCGCAACGACGAGCTCGCGCAAATGGTCCAGGCGTTGGAGCGCCGATTCGACGCGTACATGGCGGGCGAGCGCGACGGCACGCCGCGCTCGGGCGGCTTCGTCGAGGGAGACCTTCCGAGCGCCGACGAGCTCGCGGCCGAGCTCGAGCGCTTCCTCGCCGACCGCCCGGCCGACGACGAGCGCGGCGCGTAGCGGATCCGCCGAGGGAGGGAATACCTCGCGGACGCGCGTCGTTTATCTCCGGTGACGCGTCCGCGGCGTGGTTCATGACGCACCCCGACGTATGAGAGAATAAGAATCCGGACCCGTTGTCACCGACACCGCCAGGCGTAAGGACTTGACAAGGGTCTTCATCGTGCTCGAACACACCCGGGGCGCTGGCGCGCGGTGGCCCTGGGGAAAGGCGAAACGTGACTCCTGCCACGAACACCACCCCGACCGACGAGGTCGACGAGAAGGCGACCGCCGCTTCGAAGAAGCCGGCGGCCAAGAAGAGCACCGCGAAGAAGGCGCCCGCGGCGAAGAAGCCCGCCGCCAAGAAGTCCGCGGCCGCTGGCGCCCCCAAGAAGGGCGGGCGCAAGAAAGCGGACGTCGTCGACGAGATCATCGGCGAGGACACGCCGGAGGTCGACGAGTCCGCCGAGGACGGCAAGCCCGCCGCCCAGTCGGCGGACGAGTCGCTCCCGACGGGCGCCATCGTCATCACCCAGTCCGAGGAAGAGGAGGTCCCGGTCTACTCCACCCAGATCACGGGTGCGACCGCGGATCCCGTCAAGGACTACCTCAAGCAGATCGGTAAGGTCCCGCTCCTCAACGCCGCGGAGGAGGTCGACCTCGCCATGCGTATCGAGGCGGGCCTGTTCGCGGAGGAGAAGCTGTCGGCGATGTCGGCGGCCGAGAAGTCGAGCCAGCTTGGCCTGGACCTGCAGTGGGTCGCGCGCGACGGCGCGCGGGCGAAGAGCCACCTGCTCGGCGCGAACCTCCGCCTCGTCGTTTCGCTCGCGAAGCGCTACACGGGCCGCGGCATGCAGTTCCTGGACTTGATCCAGGAGGGCAACCTGGGCCTCATTCGCGCCGTCGAGAAGTTCGACTACACGAAGGGCTTCAAGTTCTCCACCTACGCGACGTGGTGGATCCGCCAGGCCATCACGCGTGCCATGGCCGACCAGGCCCGCACGATCCGCATCCCCGTGCACATGGTCGAGGTCATCAACAAGCTCGCCCGCGTCCAGCGGCAGATGCTCCAGGACCTCGGCCGCGAGCCGACGCCCGAGGAGCTCGCCAAGGAGCTCGACATGACGCCCGAGAAGGTCGTCGAGGTGCAGAAGTACGGCCGGGAGCCGATCTCGCTGCACACCCCGCTCGGCGAGGACGGCGACAGCGAGTTCGGTGACCTCATCGAGGACACGGAGGCGGTCGTGCCGGCCGACGCCGTGGGCTTCACGATGCTGCAGCGGCAGCTCGAGAGCCTCCTCGACTCGCTCTCGGAGCGCGAGGCGGGCGTCATCCGGATGCGTTTCGGCCTCGGCGACGGTCAGCCGAAGACGCTCGACCAGATCGGCGACACCTTCGGCGTGACGCGCGAGCGGATCCGCCAGATCGAGTCGAAGACGATGGCGAAGCTGCGCCACCCGAGCCGCTCGCAGTCGCTGCGGGACTACCTCGAATGATGGCGGACGCGAACGAGGGCAAGGCCCTCGAGGTCGAGATCGACGGCGCGCGCTACCTGCGGATTCCGCTCCGTACCCGCGTCATCATGCCGGGAGACCAGCTCCCGGATGTCGTGCGGGAGTACGCGAGCGACGCGGTGGAGGAGGGCGACACGCTCTTCATCACGGAGAAGATCGTCGCGATCATGCAGGGCCGCTCCTACATGATGAGCGAGATTCAGCCCCGCCCGCTCGCGCGGTTCCTCTCGCGCTACGTCACGAAGACGGCGTACGGCATTGGCCTCGGCATCCCCGAGACGATGGAGTTCGCGCTCCGCGAGGTGGGCACTCCGCGGATCCTGTTCGCGTCGGCGGTCGCCGCCGTGACGAAGCTCTTCGGCCGCCGCGGGGACTTCTACCGCATCGCGGGGGACAAGGCCCGCGCGATCGACGGGCCGACACCGAACACGATCCCGCCCTACAACGACGCGGTCGTCCTGGGGCCGGAACGGCCGCGTGAGGTCGCTGCGGAGATGAAGCGGCTCGTCGGGTGCGATGTGGCTGTTGTCGACATCAACGACATCGGCGGCAACATCCTCGGCTCGACGCTCGACAAGGCCGGCGAGCGCACGCTCGTGCGGATCCTGCGCGACAACCCGCTCGGGCAGGGGCACCAGTCCACGCCGCTCGGCATCATTCGGCGCGCCGCGTAGCGCGCTCCCATGACGTGAGGCGCCCGACCCCCGAGGGGACCGGGCGCCTCACGTCATTCGCGCGTCAGAACCCGATCGCGGCGCGGTAGCGCGGCTTGTGTCCGGTGCGCACGCCGGACACGCTCGGCTTGTTCTCATAGACGCCGGCGCCCCAGTTGCCCTCGACGAGCACGGGGCCGTCGTTCGTGGCGACAACGTCCCACCCGGCGTACTGGACCTCCGGCACCTCGCGCGCGGCGCGATCGATCAGCGCGACGGCCTCCTCGAATCGGGGCAGCTGGAACTCGGCGATCGGGAAGCCCGTGTCAGGGTGCGTCTCGTGCACGTTCTCGTGCGAGTCGTAGCCCGCGCTCATCGCGTGCCCCGTGTCGGGGTCGAGCATCGTGTAGAAGCCGCCGTACGACATCTGGTCGCTCACCTCGCCGCGCCCGAACTTCTGCGCCACCGCGAGAATGTGCACGTCCTCGCCGTCGAAGAACGCCGTGATGCGCGTCGTGTTGACGGTGCCGGGGCACACCGCGGCGAGGTCGTCGTGCTGCGCGATGACGTCCTCGAGGAGCAGCTCGCCCGCGTCGAGCAGGCGGCGGTGGAACGCCGACCAGTCCTCGACGTCGGCGGCGTGGTACCGGCGGACCCCGAGGCCCATGTGGCTCACGGGTACCTTGGCGATGACGGTGCCGCGCTCCTCCACGAAGCGGCGCACCTCGTCCGCGCCGTCGGGGGTGACCACGAGGTACGGGCGATGGAGGTAGGCCTCGAAGCGCCGATTGAAGGCGATCTTGTCCTCGAAGATGGCGCGGCCGGCGGGCTGGGAAAAGCGTTGCGCGAGCTGCGCCGAGACGGGGTGCGTCATGAAGGTCGCGCGCTCCTCGGCGGTCAGGATCGCGAAGTCAAAGTCCACGTAGTCCTGAAACGCCACGTCCTTGCGCGCGGCGGACCACAGCATGTCGGCGATCACGGCGGGCACCGCCTTGCCGTGGTGCGCGTGCACCTCCCGGGCGCGGGAGACGACGGATCCGATGTCGATGCGTCGGGCGCGCTCGGCGAGGTAGCGCAGCTTGGGTCCGAGGGCGAGGCCGTTGGCGGGCATGAGTCCTCCGTGTCGGCGGAAAGGGGCGTGCCTCCCGGCGGCGCGCTCGGCGCGCGATCAGGCGGGCGCGGCCTAGTCTAGGTCGGATGAGTGCGACGACTCTGAGCATCAGCGCCCCGCGCGTGCGTGTCTCCCGCGCGGCGCTCGCCCGCGGGATCCGCGCGGCCCGCGACGCGAACCCCGCCGGGGCGATCGATCTGCGTCGCGACGCGTGCGGCCACGGCGCGGACCTCGTCGCCGAGGTGGCGGCGGACGCGGGCGTGCGCCACGCCATCACGGACGGCGGCGACGCACCGCGCCAGCTGACGTTCGCCCCAGAGGCGGATCCGCTGGATCGCGCGACCGTCTTCGGCCTCGCCGGCGGGACGCCCGCCATGACCGCCGCGGGCGCCGTTCTCCAGACGAAGCCCCTCGAGCCGGGCGACGGCGTCTCGTACGGGTATCGTCACCGCGCCACCGCCCGCACGCGCGTCGCGCTCGTGGTCGGCGGCTATGCCCAGGGCATCGCCCGCGCCATCGGCGGGCGGGCGTTCGTCCTCCTGGGCGGCGAGCGGTGCCCCATCGTGGGCCGCGTGGCGATGGACGTGTGCGTCGTCGACATCGGCGCGCTGCCGGTGGCGGCGGGCGACGAGGCGGTGTTTTTCGGATCCGGCGCGGCGGATCTGCTCCCCGCGTGGTGCGAGGCGACGGGCTGGTCTCCGCTCGAGGTGGTGGCGGCGGTGGGCCTCGGCGGCGCCAGGGAGGTCGTCGCATGATCGCGGGCGAGCTGCGCGTCGATCGCGCGCGCCTCGTGGCCAACATTCGGGCGGTGCGCGCGCGCATGGCCCCGGCCGAGGCGCTGGTCGTCATCAAGGACGACGCGTATGCGCTCGGCGTCGACGAGGTCGTTGCCGCGGGACTTGTGGCGGGCGCGCGCTGGTTCGGGGGCATCGACGTTCCGAGCGCGTTGCGCGCGGCGCGGGCAGCCGACGGGCGGGCGCGCGTGATCGCCTGGATGACGGTCCCGGAAGACGAGGCGCGGCGCGCCGTCGCGGGCGGTCTCGAGCTGGGTGTCGGCGATGAGGACTACCTCGAGCGCGTCGCCGCGGCGGCGCGGGCGGCCGGCGTGACGGCGCGCGTGCACCTGAAGATCGACACGGGGCTCCACCGCAACGGGGTGCGCCCCGAGCGGTGGCGGGCCTTCTGCGCGCGCGCCGCGGCGTGGGAGTCCACCGGCGCCGTCCGCGTCGCCGGGATCTGGAGCCACATCGCGGAGGCCTCCGATGCGGAAGACGACGCGTCGCGCTCCGCGTTCGACGCGGCCGTCGCGGTCGCGCGTGAGGCGGGCCTGCGCCCGGAGGTGCGCCACCTCGCCGCGAGCGCGGCGGCGTGGGCGCGGCCCGAGTTTCGCTACGAGCTCGTGCGCGTCGGGGCGTTCTGCTACGGGATCCGCTCGGCGGACGGGCCGGAAATCGCCGGCATCGCTCCCGCGGCGTCGCTCGTCGCGCGCGTGACCGAGGTGGACGACGACGGCGTGATCGTGGGCATGGGTTTTGTCGACGGGTATCCGTCCACGGCCGCGGGCCGGGTCGCGGCGGGGACGCCGGCCGGCGCGCGCGCCGTCGAGGCGGTCGACGCGTTCGCCGCGCGCATCGCGTCGTGGCCCGGCGCGGCGGTCGGCGACGAGGTCGTGCTCTTCGGCACGGGCGCGCACGGCGAGCCGACGCCGACCGACCTGGGCGAAGCGATCGGAACGGTCGGCGAGGAGCCGCTGCTCCGGGTGTCCCGCCTCGTGCCGCGCGTCTACGTGGGAAGCGCTGCCGCCCGATAGCCCCGGCCCAGACGACGATGGCGCCGTTCCCCGCGCTTCGCGGGAAACGGCGCCACTGCCCTGAGGGGCGTCAGCTGGCCGCTTCAGCGGCGAGCCGGTCGGTCTCGTCGTGCCATGCCGTGGCGACGGCACGCAGCTTCTCTTCGAACTTACGGCCGTGGTGCGCGCAGTACAGCAGCTCGCTGCCGCCCACCTCCGCCGCGATGTAGGCCTGGGCGCCGCAGGCGTCGCAGCGGTCTGCGGCGGTCAGGCGGTGCGTGACGGGTGCGTCGGCGGTTGTCGCAGTCATCGTGCTGCCTCCTTAGTTGGGTGCCCATCCGGTGCGTGTTGCGCTACATACAACCACGCCTCGCCGGGAAATCATCCCGAATGCCCGAGCATTCCGCCGCGTTTCGCCAGCGGCGTACGCGCGGCCGGCGGTCAGGGTGTCGCCCCCGGCGGCGGGCGCCGCTCGAAGATAGGATCGAATGCTGTGACCGCTGAGTACTCCGCCCACCATCTCCAGGTGCTCGAGGGCCTGGAGGCCGTCCGCAAGCGACCCGGAATGTACATCGGGTCGAACGGCTCGCCGGGTCTCATGCATTGCCTCTGGGAGATCATCGACAACTCGGTCGACGAGGCCGTCGCCGGCAACGGCGACCGCATCGTCGTCGTGCTGCGCGCGGACGGCAGCGTCGAGGTGCAGGACCGGGGTCGCGGCGTGCCGATCGACGTCGAGCCCCGCACCGGGTTGACCGGCGTCGAGGTCGTGTTCACGAAGCTCCACGCCGGCGGAAAGTTCGGCGGCGGCTCGTACGCCGCCTCGGGGGGCCTGCACGGTGTGGGCGCCTCCGTCGTGAACGCGCTCAGCGAGCGCCTCGACGTCGAGGTCGACCGCGGCGGGCGGACGTACGCGATGTCCTTCCGGCGCGGCGAGCCGGGTGTCTTCGACGACGACGGCGACCCGCGGCCGGACGCGCCATTCCGACCCTTCGACAACGGCAGCGAGCTGCGCGTGATCGGGAAGGCCGCGCGCGGCGTGACGGGGACCCGAGTGCGGTACTGGGCGGACCGCCAGATCTTCACCCGAGACGCCGCGTTCCAGTACGACGACCTGGTCACGCGCGCGCGCCAGACCGCGTTCCTCGTCCCGGGGCTCGAGATCGTCCTGCGCGATGAACGCCAGGCGGCGGAGGCCGAGGGCGACGTCGCGGAGACCGCGTACCGGTTCGACGGCGGGATCTCCGAGTTCGTCGAGTTCTTGTCGACGGACGCGCCCGTCACCGACACGTGGCGCCTCGAGGGCACCGGCTCCTTCACGGAGACGGTCCCGACGCTCCAGGCCGACGGATCCCTGCGTTCCCAGGAGGTCGAGCGCGAGTGCGCGGTGGACATCGCGTTGCGCTGGGGAACCGGCTACGACACGATTACCCGCTCGTTCGTGAACATCATCGCGACGCCGAAGGGCGGCACGCACCAGCAGGGCTTCGAGCAGGAGCTCACGAAGCAGCTGCGCGCCGAGGTCGAGAAGAACGCGCGCCGGCTCAAGGTGGGATCGGACAAGCTTGAGAAGGACGACGTGCTCGCGGGCCTCACCGCGGTGCTGACCGTCTCGGTCCCCGAACCGCAGTTCGAGGGCCAGACGAAGGAGGTGCTCGGCACACCCGCGGTGCGCTCGATCGTCGCGAAGGTCGTGCGGGAGGGGATGAAGGCTCGCTTCGCCTCCACGAAGCGCGACGACAAGAACCAGGTGTCCATGCTGCTCGACAAGGTCGTCAGCGAGATGAAGGCGCGGGTCTCGGCGCGAGCGCACAAGGAGACGCAGAGGCGCAAGAACGCGCTCGAATCCTCCTCGCTCCCCGCGAAGCTCATCGACTGCCGGTCGAACGACGTCTCGAACTCGGAGCTGTTCATCGTCGAGGGCGACTCGGCCCTCGGGACGGCGCGAAAGGCGCGGGATAGCGAGTACCAGGCGCTGTTCCCGATCCGAGGCAAGATCCTCAACACGCAGAAGGCCTCGATCGGCGACATGCTCTCCAACGCGGAGTGCGCGGCGCTGATCCAGGTGGTGGGGGCCGGATCCGGTCGCACCTTCGACATCGACGCGGCCCGCTACGGCAAGGTCATCATGATGAGCGACGCGGACGTCGACGGGGCGCACATCCGCACCTTGCTGCTGACGCTGTTCTATCGATACATGCGGCCGCTGATCGAGCACGGGCGGGTGTACGCCGCCGTCCCGCCGCTCCATCGCGTGATCGTGGTGAACCCGGGATCCCGGCCGAACGAGACGATCTACACGTACAGCGACCGGGAGCTGGACGCGCTCCTCGCGCGCCTGCGCAAGCAGAACAAGCGCTGGCTTGAGCCGATTCAGCGCTATAAGGGCCTCGGTGAGATGGACGCCGATCAGCTCGCCGACACGACGATGTCGCGCGACGGGCGCCTCCTCCGGCGGGTGCGCATGGAGGACGCCGAGGCAGCGGGCCACGTGTTCGAGATGCTGATGGGGAACGAGGTGGCACCGCGGCGGGACTTCATCGTGCGGGGCGCCGCGCAGCTGGACAAGGATGCGATCGACGCGTAGGCCGCGTCCTCACACGCGCAGACCCCGGCGGCGCGGCGCGGTGCGGTTCGGCGCCCCGTCGCGCGCGCCCAGCGTGACGGCGGCGCTGGCGACGACGACCAGCGCGATCGCCGCGGCGCGCAACCACGTCATGCCCTGCGCCAATAGCGCCCAGCCTACGAGTGCCGCGAAGACCGGCTCGAGGCTGAGGAGCACGCCGAAAACGCGCTCGGGCAGGCGACGCAGGGCGACGAGCTCGAGCGAATAGGGGAGCACCGAGGCGAATACCGCGGTCGCGAGAGCCAGCGGGATGAGGCTCGGCTCGAGGGCGAGGCGCGTCATGGCCGGCGCGCCGAACGGGATCAGGCAGATCGAGGCGACGGCGAGGCCCGCGGCGAGGCCTCCCATCCCGGGCACCCGCCCGGCGACCTGGGCGCCCGACCGGATGTAGCCGGCCCACAACGCGGCCGCGACGAGGACGAGCCCGACGCCGAGCGGATCCAGGGGCTCCGCGCCGAGGATGCCGTCGAGCGCGAGCAGCCCCATGCCCGCGAGCGCCACGCCGACGAGCGCGAGCTCCCGCGCGCGCCGCGACAGCGCGGCCGCGAGGGCGAGCGGGCCGAGGAACTCGATCGCGACGGCCGGGCCGAGCGGCAGGCGCTCGATGGCCGCGTAGAAGAACGCGTTCATGCCGCCGAGCGTGACGCCGTAGACCGCGACGGCCCGCCACTGGTGACGGTCCCACGCCACGATCGCCGGCCGCGCGACCGCACAGAGGATAACGGCGGCGACCGTGAGCCGCACGGCCGTCACGCCCCACGGCCCGAGCGTCGGAAACAGCTGCATCGCGACGGCCGCGCCGACCTGCAGGGAGAGGCAGGATCCCATGACGGCGAGGACCCCGATGCGGGGCGCGGAAGCGGGCATGGATCCAGTCTGCGCGACCCGTTAGCATCACACCAGCGCATGTTTATAACGCAGAAGGGTAACGTGATCTTATGCTGAGCCTCCCGCGCCTGCGCCTGCTCAGCGAGCTGTCGCGGCGGGGGACGATCGCCGCGGTCGCCGGAGCGCTGCGATACACGCCCTCCGCGGTCTCGCAACAGCTCGCCCTCCTCGAGCGCGAGACGGGGGTGGCGCTGCTCGAGCGCACGGGCCGCAGCGTGCGGCTCACCTCGGCCGCGGAGCGCCTCGTGCAGCGCGCCGACGGGGCGCTGGCCGAGCTCGAGCGCGCGGAGGTCGAGCTGGTGCGCGGCGAGGGGCCCGTGACGGGCCGACTGCACGCGGCGTCCTTCCAGAGCGTCGTGCTGGCGCTGGCGCCCGCCGCGCTCGACATCCTCGCCCGCCGCCACCCGGACCTCGAGATCGAGATCACTCAGCGCGAGCACGCGCGCGCATACGACGGGCTGCTCTCGCACGCGTTCGACCTCATTCTGGGGGAGGAGTACCCCGGGATTCCCGAGCAGGTGCGCCCGGGTGTGGATCGCTCCGACCTGCTCTCGGATCCGCTTTGCCTCGTGCTCCCGCCCGACGGGTCGCTGGGTCGCCGGCCGCGCCGCCTGACGGATCTCGCGGACGTGCCGTGGGTCCTCGACCCCGAGGACACGGCGACGGGACGCTGGGCGCGGGGCGTCTGCCGGCGCGCGGGATTCGAGCCGCGGGTCCGGTTCGAGAGCCCCGACCTCCTGCTCCACGCGCACCTTGTGCGCACGGGTCACGCCGCGGCGTTCATCCCGGCGCTCCTCGCCACCCCGCACCTGGACGGGCTCTCGCTCGTGGGCCTCCCGGGCGACCCGCACCGCGTGCTATACACGGCCGTCCGCGCGGGCCGGTCGGAGCACCCCGCCGTCGCCGCTTTCCGCGCGGCGCTCGGCGAGGCGCTGGAGGCCGCGCACCCCGGGCCTCCCGCCTGGACGGTGCGGTTCGAGGCGTGAACCCGCCTACGGAATGTCGACGGAGAGAGCTCGCCCGATCGCGTCGACGGTCGCCTCGAGCGGCTGGCCGGACCCGTCGCGCTTGGAGAGCGTGAGCGGGAGGCGTCGGACGGATCCCTTGGCGTCGACCGCGTAGGCGGGGTCGGGCCCGACCCACGCGACGCGGAGGCGGTCCTCGCCCTTCAGGAACGCGTGCGCCCGCACGCCGCCCGTCGCCCGCCCCTTCGACGGGAACTCGCCGAAGTCCGAGATCTTCGCGCGGCCGGCGTCCGTGCCGTCGAGGGTTCCCTCCGCGGCCGAGACGGTGACGACGACGCTCCCGTCGCCGCTCGCAGAGCCGAAGAACAGCACCTCCGCGCCCGGCGCGAGCTTGATGCCCGCCATGCCGCCCGCGGTCGCGCCCTGCGGGCGCACGAGGCCCGCGCCGAAGCGCAGCAGGCGGGCGTCGGTCGTGACGAAGACGAGATCGGCGTCGTCGTCGGCCAGGGTCGACCCCACCACGCGATCGCCCGGCTTCAGCGCGATCACGCTCGTCTCCGGCTTGGGAGGAACGGCGGCGGGGACGAATCGCTTGACGGTGCCGAGGGCGGTGCCGAGCGCGACCGGCGTCTCGCCGGCCAGCTCGACGAGCGAAACGATCGACTCGGCGCGGTCGGTCAGCCCGATGTAATCGCGGAGGAGCACCCCCGCGCTGAGCGAGATCGAGGCCGGGGGAACGGACGGCAGGTCGATGGGGTGGAAGCGCACGAGGCGCCCGAGCGACGTCAACGCGCCGAGCTCGCCCCGCACCGTGCCGCGCGCCGTCGACGCGATCGCGTCGTGCTTGGCCCGGCGCGACGGCGCGCGCACGGGCTCACCCTCTGGAGTGTCGATGCGCACGGCGCGCCCCGTCGCGGAGAGCGCGACGAGGGTCGGCCCGTCGGCAATCTGCAGATCGGCGTCGCCCTTCGCCGACGGGCGCTTCGCCGCGGGCCGGGCGTTGAGGAGCACCGTTCGGCGGGGCGTCCCCAGCTCGTCCGCGACCTCCGCGAGCTCGGCGGCGACCTGCGCGCGGATCCGCTCGTCGGACGCCAGCAGCTCCTCGAGCGCGGCGATCTCGGCGAGGAGCTCATCGCGCTCCTTCTCCAGCTCGAGGCGCGAGAACTTCGTCAGCCGGCGCAGGCGGAGCTCGAGGATGTACTCGGCCTGCACCTCCGACAGGTCGAAGACCTGTTGCAGGCGGGTGCGCGCTTCCTCGGTGGTCTCGGAGGAGCGGACGACCTGAATGACCTCGTCGATATCGAGGATCGCGATGAGCAGGCCGGCGACGAGGTGCAGGCGCTCCTGCCGGCGGGCGAGGCGGAACCGCGAGCGCCGCGTGACGACGTCGATGCGATGGTTGACGTACACCACGAGCATGTCGCGGAGGCCGAGCGTCGACGGCTGGCCGTCGACGAGCGCGACGTTGTTGAAGCCGAAGGAATCCTCGAGCGGCGTGAGGCGATAGAGGCGCTCGAGGACGGCCTCGGGATCGAACCCCGTCTTCACGCCGATCACGAGCCGCAGCCCGTGGTGGCGGTCGCTCAGGTCGTTGACGTCGCTGACGCCCTGCAGCTTCTTCGACTGCACCGCATCCTTGAGCTTCTCGATGACGCGCTCCGGGCCGACCATGTACGGCAGCTCGGTCACGACGATGCCGGTGCGCCGCGGCCCGATCTGCTCGATCTGGGCGCGCGCGCGCACCTTGACCGACCCGCGGCCGCGCTCGTAGGCGTCGCGCACGCCGTCGAGTCCCATGAGGATTCCGCCCGAGGGAAAGTCCGGCCCCGGGACGAACTCCATGAGCTCCTGGGTCGTGGCATCAGGGTGGTCGAGCAGGTGGGTCGCGGCCGCGACGACCTCGCCGAGGTTGTGCGGCGCCATGTTGGTCGCCATGCCGACGGCGATGCCGGTGGCACCGTTGACGAGCAAGTTCGGATACGCCGAGGAGAGAACCTCCGGCTGCATGAACTGGCCGTCGTAGTTCGGCACGAAGTCCACGACGTCCTCGTCGAGGTGCTCCGTCATGCGCATCGCGGGGCGGGCGAGGCGCGCCTCCGTGTACCGCGCCGCCGCCGGGCCGTCGTCGAGGGATCCGAAGTTTCCGTGGCCGTCGACCAGCGGCACCCGCATCGCGAAGTCCTGGGACAGGCGCACGAGCGCGTCGTAGATCGCGCTGTCGCCGTGCGGGTGGAGCTTTCCCATGACCTCGCCGACCACGCGGGCGCTTTTGACGTGCCCGCGCTCGGGGCGCAGCCCCATGTCGGCCATCTGGTAGAGGATGCGGCGCTGGACGGGCTTGAGCCCGTCGCGCGCGTCCGGGAGCGCGCGCGAATAGATCACGGAGTACGCGTATTCGAGGTACGACCCCTGCATCTCGGACTCGAGCGGGACGTCCTCGATGCGCTCGTTCGCGGGTTCGGCGGGTGCCTGCTTGCGCGCCATGCAGACCTCTCTGTGCGATCGGGTGAGCGGGCCGTGCACGTCGGCGGGCGCAACGCGGTCGCCGTCGCCCGGAAGACCCGCTGTGGGAGACTGGCCCGGATGCACTCGATCCTACCGGCGGGCCCCGAGCGGGCCCCCAGCCTCACCGGAGTGGCGCCCGAGATGATCCGCACGCTTTCGGGCGACGGCACGTGGCTGGGTCCCGTGCGGTCGGCCGTCCTCGTCGTGGTGGACGGGCTGGGGGCCATCCCCCTCCGTGCCCACAGGGCGCACGCCCGGCGCCTGGCCCAGGCCATGCCCCGATCGCACGTGGCGCGCACCGTGTTCCCCTCGACGACGGCCGCGGCGCTGACGAGCATCCTCACGGGAGCGTCGCCCGGCGCCCACGGCCTCGTTGGGTACCGCGCGCTCGACCCCGACGCGGATCGCCTCGTCAATCAGCTCTCGGGCTTCGACTCCGGCCTGATCGATCCGCGGTTGTGGCAACGAGCCGCCACGGTCTTCGAGTCCGCGCCGGGGCCGCGCTACGCCGTCGGCATGAGCGCGTATCGCGCGAGCGGCCTGACCGCCGCGATCCTGCGCGGCGCCGAGTACGTGTCGGAGGACGATCTCGCGCAGCGCGTGCGCGTCGCGGTCGCGCTCGCGAGCGCCGAGCCGGGGGCGTTCGTGTACTGCTATGCCCCAGAGCTCGACCAGGCCGGACACCGATTCGGCGTCGACTCCCCTCAGTGGCGCGCGTCGCTCGAGGCGATCGACCAGGCGCTTGCGCCGCTGTTCACGATGCCGCGCGAGGTCGGGGCGATCGTCACGGCGGATCACGGCATGGTGGACGTGCCGAGCCATCGGCACGTCCTGCTCCGCGATGGCGACCGCCGCCTCGTCGGCGTGCGCCACATCGGCGGGGAGCCGCGCCTCCTCCACCTGTACGCGGAACCCGGGGCGGATCCCGCGGACATCGCGCGCGCATGGGCCGAGGACTCCGGGCCCGCGGCCGACGTATCCCTCGGCTCGGCGGCGGTCGACGCGGGCCTGTTCGGCGAGGTCGCCGCGGGCGTGCGCGGGCGCATCGGCGACGTGCTGGTGGCCGCGCGCGGCGCGTGGGCCTTCTACGACGATCGCCTGGACGACAAACGGCCGCAGCGGATGATCGGCCAGCACGGCTCGACCACTCCCGAGGAGATGACCGTCCCGCTCATTCGCGCGGGCGGCTACGCCGACTGAGCCTTAGTCGTCTGTGCGTGCCCCGAAGACGATCTCGTCCCAGGAGGGCATCGCCGGGCGCCCGCGACGGCGGGTGCCGTCGTGGCCGGGCCCCGACTCGGGCTCGGGGGCGTCCTCCTTCGGCTCGTCGCTCTCGGTCTCGTCGGCTGAGGAGGGGGGCGTCGGCGTCGCGGGCTGCCCGAGAATCGCGACCGGGCGCGCGTCGCGCACCTCGTCGTCCTGCGGCGCGGGCGGCGCCTCGCGCTGACCGCGCCGCCGCCGCAGCGCTTCGAGCAGGTCTGCCGTGTCGGCGGCGGGCTGCTCGTTGGGCTCGGGGGCGGCCTGCTCCTCCTGGAAGGCCTCGGCGTCGAACGAGGAAGCATCCTTCCCCTCGACGACGTCGAGGGCCCGGAGACGGGGGATGAGCCCCTCGGGCATGCGCCCCTGGCGGGAGAGCTGCGCGGCATCGTCATTCGCGGGGGCGAGCGCGCTCCGGCGCGGCTCGTAGGACCAGCGCGCGTCGTGTTCGACGCCGGCGGACGCGAAGACGAGCTTGACGACCCAGCCGTCGTCCTCCTTCCAGCTCGTCCACCGCTCGCCCGTCGCGGCGAGCTCCGACAGCTTCTGACGGATCGCCGTCCCGAACGTCGGGTTCTCGTCCTGGTCGAGCTGGATCCCCGTCAGCACCGGCATCGCGAGCGCGCGCCCGACGATGTGCTCGCGCTCGGCCAGCACCGGCCCCTCGAAGAGGCGCACGCGCTCGACGGGGCAACCCAGGAGTTCGGCGACGTCCTCCGCGGCGAGGCCGCGCCGAATGTGCGCCTGGATCTCGCGGGGACTCGGGCCGGCGTCGCGCGGCTTCGGGTCGGTGGCGGTCTGGGCTCGGCGAATCTCCGAGCGCAGCATGTCATCGATGTCGAGAGTGAAGCGCTGTCCGTGTTCCGTGGCCAGGACGAGACGCTGTCCCTCGGTGCCCACGATGGTCAGGTGTTCCATCCTGCTCCTCTCCGCCTGCGCGCCCCGCGCGCGGGCGACCGGAGCAATGGTGTCACGCCCCGCCGCCGAATCCGGGAATAGAGCGCGCGTGGCGCGCGTTTGGCGGGGTGAGGGATCCGGCGCGCCCCACGCCCGCGTTCATTTGCGATTATCGCGCGACTCGTGCAAACTATGGCCGCCGCGGACGCGACGCCCGATCGTCGTCCCATCCTGACGACGCAGATCGACGCGCCCGGCCCTCCCGCGCGCGCCTGGCGCGACGCGGACGCTCCACCCCACAGACCACGAAAGAAGTGACGCGCTCACGATGGCTACCGATTACGACGCACCGCGCAAGAACGAGGACGAAGGCAACGAGTCCATCGAGGCCCTGAAGGCCGCGCGCTCGACGCAGACCACCTCGATCGAGAGCGAGGATGCCGACAACCCCAGCTTCGTGCTGGGCGGCAACGACCTCTCGAACGTCGAGCTCGACGTGGTCGTGCTTCCGCCGCAGCAGGACGAGTTCACCTGCATGAGCTGCTTCCTCGTGAAGCACCGTTCGCAGCTGGACCACGCCGAAGCCGCGGGCCCGATCTGCACCGACTGCGCGGCCTGACGCCCTCAGGCCCCCCGCGCACGCCGGATCGCCGCTGCCAGGCGATCCGGCGTGCGCGTCGAGACGGTCCAGGTTCGCACCGGGTCGTCGGGGTCGGTGTTCGGCACGATCACGACGCCGGCGATCCCGCCGCGAAGCAGATACCAGCCGCGCGGATCCAGGCCGGCTCCGCGTGCGTGCGCCGCCTCGGCTCCCGTCAGGGCCACGGGCTCTCCCAGGAACCCCAGGTCGATGTGCGCACGACCGGCGCGAAGCTCGCCGGCCTCAACGCGCACGACGGGCGCCGCCCAGACCAGCGCGGCCACGAGTAGCACGGCGGTGGCGATTCCGAGCGTGAGCGCCGCGACGGCGCTGTACTGCACGAACACGAGGGCCACCATCGGTGCCACAGTCGCCGACCCGGCGAGAACCTTCAGGGACGGCGTCAGGCGCTCGCGGTAGCCGCGCGCCGCGCGGGGGGTGGGGGAAGAGATCTGCATTACCCTCGATGCGTGAGTGATTGTGTAGACGTTCCCATTGTCGCATCCGAGATTCCCCGATACGCCCACCCGGGCGATGCCGGGGCGGACCTCGTGGCGGCGGAGGGCCTCACGCTCACTCCGGGCTCGCGGGCGCTCGTGTCGACGGGCGTGCGCGTCGCCGTGCCCGACGGCTTCGCCGCCTTCGTCATGCCGCGCAGCGGGCTCGCCGCCCGCCACGGCGTCACGGTGGTCAACGCGCCCGGCGTGGTCGACGCGGGCTACCGCGGCGAGGTCATGGTGGCGCTCATCAACACCGACCCCGACGCGCCGTACGAGATCGCGGTGGGAGACCGCATCGCGCAGCTGGTCGTGATGCCCGTCGCGCGCGCGATGTTCCACCCCGTGCACGACCTCGACGATTCCTCGCGCGGCGTCGGCGGCTTCGGATCCTCCGGCTACGCCGCGCGCGCACACGACACGACAGAGAAGACGACACCCCATGACTGATTCCCCCGCGGAGCTTCCGTCCGCACGCAAGTCGGCCCCCGAGGACCGCCCGCAGTCGGGCCCGTTCGACGAGTCGGAGGCGAACCCGGTTCGTCCCTACATCGACCTGGGCGGGATCAAGATCCTTCCGCGCGAGGGTCTGAACCTGCGTCTCGAGGTCGAGGAGAAGACCCAGCGCATCGTCGCGGTCGGGCTCGACTACGCCGACTCCACCCTGCAGGTGCAGCCATTCGCCGCACCGCGCTCGGCCGGCCTGTGGCACGAGACTCGCGACCAGATCCGCGCGCAGGTGTCCCAGCAGGGCGGGCGCGTCGAGGAGCGCGAGGGTGGCCTCGGGCCGGAGCTCCTCGCCGAGGTTCCCGTGAGCCCGGCCGAAGGATCCGGGCGTCGCCTGGCGCGCTTCGTCGGCGTGGACGGCCCCCGCTGGTTCCTGCGCGGCGTGATCGGCGGGAAGGCCGCGAGCGACCCCCAGGCGGCGGCCGAGGTGGAGGACCTGTTCCGCTCTATCGTCGTCGTTCGCGGCGGATCCCCGATGCCGCCGCGCGACCTGATCCCGCTCTCGATGCCGTCGACGCCCGGTTCGTGATGCGCCAAGCGGAGCCGGAGCGCCCGGAGGACGAGCCCTCGGCAGCGTCCGCGATCAGCGCGGCTCTCGGCGGTGCGGCGCGCCGCGCGGGCCTGGACCCGGCGACGTCCGCGTCGACGGGCCACGTCGTGTGGGCGGCGATGGGAGGGGTGCGGGGTATTTTCGAGTCCGTCGTGCCGCTCGTGGTGTTCCTCGTCAGCTTGACGGTGTGGCGCGATCAGCTCTGGCTCGCCGTCGTATGCTCCGTCGGCGCGGCGGCCGTCTTCACCCTCATTCGGCTCGCGCAGCGGCAGTCGCCGTCCGCCGCGCTCGGCGGCCTCATCGCCGTCGGCGTCGCGGGCGCGCTCGTCCTGTTCACAGGCCGCGCCGAGGACAACTTCATCCCGGGCTTCGTGACGAACATCCTCTACGGATCCGCGTTCCTCATCTCCGCGCTCGCGCGCTGGTCGCTCATCGGCCTCGCGGTGGGATTCCTCATGGACGAGGGCACGGCGTGGCGACGCGATCGCCGCAAGCGCCGCGCGTTCCGGTGGCTCGCGATCATGTGGGCGGCCCTGTTCTTCGGTCGCTTCGCGGTGCAGTTCCCGATGTGGCTCGCGGGCGTCGACGTCCAGACCCTCGGCATGGTGAAGCTCGTGATGGGGATCCCGCTGTTCGCGCCGCTCGTCGCGGTGACCTGGCTGTCCGTGCGCGCGCTGTATCCGCGCGCCGGGGGAGGGGCGCGCGCCGACACGCCCACCGCGTGAGGCGGCCGAACGGCCTAGGCCCGTCGTGTACGATTTATCTTGACATCAAGATAAATTGCGCCGACGGGCCCGAACCGTCTCCCCGCGCTCTCGTGTTAGGACGGCCTTGGTAGCCGTGCGCGCGAGGGGGGAGCAATATGGGAGGCGCAATGCCGCGGTCGACCAGGAGGAGACAACCGTGTCCACGGTGAACAGCTTCGGTGCCAAGAGCACCCTGAAGGTCGGGAATACCGACTACGAGATCTACCGCATTGACGCGGTCGAGGGCTACGAGAAGCTTCCGTACAGCCTCAAGGTTCTCCTTGAGAACCTCCTGCGCACGGAGGACGGCGCGAACGTCACGGACGGGCAGATCCGTGCGCTCGGCTCCTGGGACGCTCAGGCGGATCCCGACACGGAGATCCAGTTCACGCCCGCGCGCGTCGTGATGCAGGACTTCACGGGCGTTCCCTGCATCGTCGACCTGGCGACCATGCGTGAGGCCGTCGCCACGCTCGGCGGCGACCCCAACAAGATCAACCCGCTCGCGCCCGCCGAGATGGTCATCGACCACTCGGTGATCGCCGATCTCTTCGGCCGTGCCGACGCCTTCGAGCGCAACACGGAGATCGAGTACGAGCGCAACGGCGAGCGCTACCAGTTCCTACGCTGGGGCCAGACCGCGTTCGACGACTTCAAGGTCGTCCCGCCCGGAACGGGCATCGTCCACCAGGTCAATATCGAGTACCTGGCGCGCACGACCTTCACGCGCGAGGTGGGCGGCGCTCTGCAGGCCTACCCCGACACCTGCGTCGGCACCGACTCGCACACGACGATGGTCAACGGCCTCGGCGTGCTCGGGTGGGGCGTCGGCGGCATCGAGGCCGAGGCCGCGATGCTCGGTCAGCCCGTCTCGATGCTCATCCCCAAGGTCGTGGGCTTCAAGCTCACGGGGGAGATCCCGATGGGCGTGACCGCGACCGACGTCGTGCTCACGATCACCGACATGCTCCGCCAGCACGGCGTCGTCGGTAAGTTCGTCGAGTTCTACGGAGACGGCGTGGCCCAGGTGCCGCTCGCGAACCGCGCCACGATCGGCAACATGAGCCCCGAGTTCGGCTCGACCGCCGCCATGTTCCCCGTCGACGACGTCACGATCGACTACCTGCGCCTGACGGGCCGCAGCGACGAGCAGCTCGCGCTCGTCGAGGCGTACGCCAAGGAGCAGCACATGTGGCACGACCCGTCGGTCGAGCCCACATTCAGCGAGTACCTCGAGCTCGACCTGTCGACGGTCGTTCCGTCGATCGCCGGCCCGAAGCGTCCGCAGGACCGCATCGAGCTCACCCACGCCAAGGAGCAGTTCGGCGTGGACCTCGCGAACTACGCGGTCGCGTCGACGAACGTCGACGAGGCTGTCGCGGAGTCCTTCCCCGCGTCCGACGCCCCCGCGCTGACCCCCGAGAGCGACGAGGAGCACGTGGAGCACGTGCCGTTCGTGGCGTCGGCACCGGCGAACATCTCCAAGCCGAGCAAGGTGTCCGGCCCGAGCGGTGACTACACGCTCGACCACGGCGCCGTGACGATCGCCGCCATTACGTCGTGCACGAACACGTCGAACCCGTCGGTCATGCTCGCGGCGGGCCTGCTCGCGCGCAACGCGGCGCAGAAGGGCCTCACCTCGAAGCCCTGGGTCAAGACGACGATGGCGCCCGGTTCCAAGGTGGTCACGGACTACTACGAGAAGGCCGGCCTCAACGACGACCTCGAGGCCCTCGGCTTCTACACCGTCGGCTACGGCTGCACCACGTGCATCGGCAACTCGGGTCCGCTGATCGAAGAGGTCTCCCAGGCGATCAACGACAACGACCTCGCCGTGACCGCGGTGCTCTCGGGTAACCGCAACTTCGAGGGGCGCATTAACCCCGACGTCAAGATGAACTATCTCGCGTCGCCGCCGCTCGTGATCGCGTACGCGCTGGCCGGATCGATGAACTTCGACTTCGACAACGACGCGCTCGGCACGGACCAGGACGGCAACGAGGTGTTCCTCAAGGACATCTGGCCGTCGGCCGACGAGGTGCAGGCGACGATCGACTCGTCGATCAACACCGAGATGTTCGACCGCCAGTACGCCGGCGTGTTCGAGGGCGACGAGCGCTGGAAGAGCCTGCCGACGCCGACCGGTTCCACGTTCGAGTGGGCGGAGGAGTCGACGTACGTGCGGAAGCCTCCGTACTTCGACGGCATGACGCTGGACCTCACGCCGGTGGCCGACATCGAGGGAGCCCGCGTGCTCGCGAAGCTCGGCGACTCGGTCACGACCGACCACATCTCGCCGGCCGGCGCGATCAAGGCCGACAGCCCCGCTGGTCAGTACCTGACCGAGCACGGCATCGACCGCAAGGACTTCAACTCGTACGGGTCCCGTCGCGGAAACCACGAGGTGATGATCCGCGGCACGTTCGCCAACATCCGTCTCAAGAACCAGCTCCTCGACGGCGTCGAGGGGGGGTTCACGCGCGACTTCACGCAGGAGGGCGGCCCGCAGTCGTTCATCTACGACGCGGCCCAGAACTACGCCCGCGAGGAGACGCCGCTCGTCATCCTCGGCGGCAAGGAGTACGGATCCGGGTCCTCGCGCGACTGGGCAGCCAAGGGCACGAGCCTCCTGGGCGTCAAGGCCGTCATCACGGAGAGCTTCGAGCGCATCCACCGTTCGAACCTCATCGGGATGGGCGTCGTGCCGCTGCAGTTCCCCGAGGGGCAGTCGATCGAGTCGCTCGGGCTGGACGGCACCGAGGTCTTCTCGATCGCGGGCCTCGCGCAGCTGAACGAGGGCGTCACGCCGAAGACGGTGCGCGTGACGGCGCAGCCGAGCGAGCACTCGCCCGCGGGCAAGCAGACGATCGAGTTCGACGCGGTCGTGCGCATCGACACCCCCGGCGAGGCGGACTACTACCGCAACGGCGGCATCTTGCAGTACGTGCTGCGGAGCCTCGTCTAAGCCACACCCGCATTGCGCCGCGGCCGGGCCCCGAAAGGGCGCCCGGCCGCGGCGTTCGCTGTATCTCCCAGCGCGAACGCGTAGTGTCGAGGCATGAGTCTGCTGGATGGGATCGACGGCCCGGACGACCTCGCGCGCCTGTCTCCGCGCGAACTGCGCGACCTCGCGGCCGAGGTGCGCACGTTCCTGATCGAGAACGTGGCGCGCACCGGCGGGCACCTCGGACCCAACCTCGGCGTCGTCGAGCTGACGATCGCGCTGCATCGCGTGCTCGATTCCCCGTCGGATCCCATCGTGTGGGACACGGGGCACCAGTCGTACGTGCACAAGCTGCTCACGGGCCGCAAGGACTTCGCCGGCCTGCGCGCGCGCGGCGGCCTCGCCGGGTACCCGCAGCGCGCGGAGAGTCCGCACGACGTCGTCGAGTCGTCCCACGCGTCGAGCTCGCTCAGCTGGGCCGACGGGATCTCGCGCGCGTTCTCGCGCACGGGCCGAGGCGATCGGCACGTCGTCGCCGTCGTCGGCGACGGTGCGCTCACGGGCGGGATGACGTGGGAGGCCCTCAACAACATCACCGACGACAACGACCGCAATCTCGTCATCGTCGTCAACGACAACGGGCGGTCGTACGCCCCTACGATCGGCGGCATGGCGCGGTACCTCAACCGCGTGCGCACCGCGGCGACCTACCGCGACCTCGACGCGAAGTCCGGCAAGCTCGCGCGGCGGCTCGGCAAAGCGGGGCGCGCACTGTATCGCGGCGTCCGCGGGGGCACCCACGGCTTCCTGTCGCGGCTGACGAACAACTCCGCGCTCTACGCGCAGCTCGACATCAAGTACCTCGGCCCCGTCGACGGGCACGACATCCCGACGCTCATCGAGACGCTCGAGCTCGCGAAGTCGTACAGCGCGCCCGTCATCGTGCACGCCATCACCGAGAAGGGGCGCGGATACGACCCGGCCCGCCTCGACGAGGCCGACCAGTTCCACGCGGTGGGCAAGATCGATCCCGTCACGGGGGAGGCGCTGGGCTCCACCGGCGTCGGGTGGACCGACGTGTTCGCGGAGCGCCTCGTCGAGATCGGCGAGCGCCGCGAAGACGTCATCGCCATGACGGCGGCCATGCTGCGCCCCACGGGGCTCGCGCCGTTCGCGGAGCGGTTCCCCGAGCGGGTGTACGACGTGGGCATCGCCGAGCAGCACGCCGTCGCGTCCGCGGCGGGCCTCGCATACGGGGGCCTGCACCCCGTCGTGGCGCTGTACTCGACGTTCGTCAACCGCGCCTTCGATCAGGTCCTCATGGACGTGGCCCTCCACGGCGCGGGGGTGACGTTCGTCCTCGATCGATCGGGCGTGACGGGGCCCGACGGTCCGAGCCACCACGGCATGTGGGACCTGGCGCTGCTCCACATCGTTCCCCACGTGCGGATCGCGGCCCCGCGCGACGCCGAGCGGCTGCGCGAGGCCCTGGACGAGGCCGTCGCCGTCGCGGATGCGCCGACGGTCGTGCGTTTCCCGAAGGGTGAGGTGCCGGAGTCGATCCCGGCCCTGGAGCGCACCGCCGACGGCCTCGACGTGCTCGCGCGGGATGGCGCGGAGGACGTGCTCCTCGTCGGCATCGGCCCGTTCGCGCACCTCGCACTGGATGTGGCCGCGCGCCTGCGCGCGCAGGGAATCGGGGCGACGGTCGTCGACCCCCGCTGGGCCGTCCCGGTGGCCTCGTCGCTCGTCGACCTCGCCGCGCGCCATCGCCTCGTCATCACGCTCGAAGACGGGATCCGCGTCGGCGGCATCGGCACGCGGATCCGCCAGGTGCTCCGCGAGGCCGGCGTCGACACCGCCGTCGACGAGCTGGGCCTGCCCGATGCGTTCATCGACCACGCCTCGCGCGACCAGGTCCTCGAGGACGCGGGCCTCACGCCCGCGCGGATCGCCCAGGACGTCGTGGCGCAGGTCCTCGGCACGCGCGTCCCCGTTGCCCGCCAGGACGTCCGCGCGCGCGACCCGCGCGTGGAGGCTCCGTCGCAGGGGGGCTCGGGCCGCTAACACCCACGCGCGAGGGGGCGGGAACCGCGACCGGTTCCCGCCCCCTCGCGCGATGCCTCAGCCGCGCAACCCGCGGATCGGCGGCGTGTGGAACGTTCCCCCGGCCGCGCGCTCCGAAGCCCCCGTGCGGTCCAGGTAGGGCGTCGCACCCCCGTCGATGAAGGGCCAGCCGGCCCCGAGGATGAGGGCGAGGTCGATGTCCTGCACTTCCGGCACGACCCCCTCGTCGAGCATGATCCGAATCTCGCGCGCCAGCTCGTCCTGCACGCGGCGGAGGATCTCCTCGGCCGGCGCGGGCGTCGACGCGGTGCGCACCACCTGCCGGGCGGCCTTCGACCATCCCGTCACGCGGCCCTTCCGGTCGCGCTCCAGCGGATCCGACACATCCGCGACGCGGTGCAGGTTCTCGGACGCGTGGAACCGATCGGGGAAGTGCCGGGCCATCGTGTCCTGGACGTGCGCCGCGACCTTCCACCCGACGAGGTCGATGAGCTCGAACGGACCCATGGGCAGCCCGAGCGGGGCGAAGGCCCTCTCGACCTCCGACAGCGGCGTGCCCTTGTCGACGGCGCGCGCCGCCTCGCCCATGACCTTGGCGAGGAGTCGGTTGACGATGAAGCCCGGTCTGTCGGCGGATCCGATCGCGTTCTTCTTCAGCGCCTTCGCCGTGACGAACGCGGTCGACAGCGCGGCCGAGCTGGTGCGGGGGGTGTGCACGATCTCCACCAGAGGCATCACGGCGACCGGGTTGAAGAAGTGGAAGCCCACGAGCCGCTCGGGGTGCGCGAGCACGCTCCCGATCTCCTCCACGGACAGCGAGGAGGTGTTCGTCGCGAGAATGGCCTCGGGGTCGAGGTGGCGCTCGACGTCGCGGAAGACCTGCTGCTTGACCGTCGTCTCCTCGAACACAGCCTCGATGACGAAGTCGCACCCCGCGAAGTCCGCCGTGTCGACGGTGCCGGAGATGAGGGAGCGGAGGCGATTGGCCGTGTCCTCGTCGAGCCGCCCCTTCGTCTGCAGCGCCGCGATCTCGTCCCGGATGCCTGCGAGCCCGCGCTCGACGCGCTCGGCTGACACGTCCGTGATGATCACGGGGACCTGAAGGCGCCGCAGGAACAGCAGCGCGAACTGGCTCGCCATGAGCCCCGCGCCGATGACGCCGACGCGCGTGACCGGGCGCGCGAGGGCACTGTCCGGTGCGCCCACGGGGCGCTTGGCGCGCTTTTGCACGAGGTCGAACGCGTACATCGAGGCGGCGAACTGATCGCCCGTGATGAGGTCGGCGAGCGCCTCGTCCTCCCGCTGGAATCCCTCCTGGATCGTGCCCTTCGCGGCCTTCTCCAGCAGCTCGAGCGCGCGGTACGGGGAGCGGGGGACGAGCCCGATGCGCTGCTCCAGAGTGGAGCGCGCAACGCGGATCGCGATCGGCCACTTCGTGGCGCGCTCGATGCGGCCGGGCGCGTGCGGCCGCTCCACGACGATGTCGCCGCCCAGGACACCGTCGGCCCAGGCCAGCGAATCCTCCAGGAAGCGGGCGGGGGAGAAGATGGCGTCGAACATCCCCATGTCCGCGGCCTGCTGCGGCTTCAGCGTGCGGTTCTGCTTCAACGGGTTGGACACGACGACCTCGAGCGCGTTTTCGATCCCGATGAGGTTCGGGAGGAGCGTCGAGCCGCCCCACCCCGGGATAATCCCGAGGAAGACCTCGGGGAGGCCGATTGCCGCGGCAGACGCGTCGATCGTGCGATAGGTCGCGTTCAGCGCGATCTCGACGCCGCCGCCGAGCGCCAGCCCGTTGACGAACGCGAAGGTCGGAACGGGCAGCGCGCCGAGCTGACCGAGCACCTGGTGTCCGCGCTGCGCGATCCGGAGGGCGTTCTCGGGATCCGTCAGCGCCTGGATCTGCGAGAGATCGGCGCCGGCCGCGAAGATGTACGGCTTGCCCGTGATGCCGACCGCGTCAATCTCGCCGCGCTCGGCGCGCTCGCGGAGCCCGCCGAGCGTATCGTGCAGCTCGCGCAGCGTGAGCGGCCCGATCGTGTTCGGGCGCTTGTGGTCGAGGCCGTTGTGGAGCGTGATGAGAGCAAGCGTGCGGCCGCTGGCGAGCGGAACGTCGCGCACCAGGGCGTGCGTAACGACCTCGTCCGCCGAGGCGGCCTCCAGGCCGGAAAAGTCGATCGCGTCGTAGTCGGTCATCTCGCCGGTCACTTCCTCTTCGCCTTCTTGCCGGTGTAGTGAGGGTTCTCCCACACCACGCTTCCGCCCTGGCCCAGCCCCACGCACATCGCCGTCAGGCCGTAGCGAACGTCGGGGCGCAGCGAGAACTGCGCCGCGAGCTGGATCATGAGGCGCACGCCGCTTGCCGCGAGCGGGTGACCGAGGGCGATCGCGCCGCCCCACGGATTGACGCGCGGGTCGTCGTCCGCGATGCCGAAGTGGTCCAGGAAGCTCAGCACCTGCACCGCGAAGGCCTCGTTGAGCTCGAACAGGCCGATGTCATCGATCGTGAGGCCCGCCTTCGCGAGGGCCTTTTCGGTCGAGGGGATCGGCCCGATGCCCATAACCTCGGGCTGCACGCCGCTGAAGCCGAACGACACCATCTTCATCTTGGGGCGCAGGCCGAGCTCCTTGACGGTGTCCGCGCCGGCGAGCAGGCTCACGGTCGCGCCGTCCGTCAGCGGCGACGACGTCCCCGCCGTGACCCGGCCGTGCGGTCGGAACGGCGTCTTGAGGCCGGCCAGGTCCGCCATGGTCGTGCCGGGGCGACGCCCCTCGTCCACGGTGGCGAGGCCCTGGGCGCCGCTTGCGTCCGTGACGGCGACCGGAATGAGGTCGGGTTGGATATGGCCGACGTCGTAGGCGGCCTGGACCTTCTGCTGGCTCTGCATGCCGAACCGATCGGCGCGCTCCTTCGTGAGCTGCGGGAAGCGGTCGTGCAGCCGTTCCGCCGTGACGCCCATGTTGAGGGCCTGCGGATCCACGAGCCGCTCGGCGACGAACCGCGGGTTCGGATCCGCGTTCGAGCCGATGGGGTGGCGCCCCATGTGCTCCACGCCGCCCGCGATCGCCAGGTCATACATGCCGTACCCGATCGAGGCGCCCATCGTCGTCACGGCCGTCATCGCACCGGCGCACATGCGCTCGATCGCGAGACCGGGCACGGACTGGGGCAGCCCGGCGAGCATCGCGGCGGTACGCCCGAGGGTCAGCCCCTGGTCGCCGGTCTGCGACGTTGCGGAGATCGCGACGTCGTCGATGCGATCCGGCGGAACTTGGGCGTTGCGCTCCATGAGCCCGATCAGGGCTCCCACGACCAGGTCATCCGCGCGGGTCTGCGCGTACATGCCCTTCTCGCCGGCGCGCCCGAACGGGGTGCGTACGCCGTCGACGAAATAGACATCCGTCAGCTGGGCCACTTTGCCTCCTGAAGTTTGGTGTGCGTCGCCAGCCTATGGCGTTCCCACATCCCGGAGGCGAAGTGATTGGGGTGTTCCTACGAACCCGCCTCGGACGCGTCCGTGTCGGCTTGCGCCGCTCGCACAAAGGCTCGCGCGATGACCGGGGCAGTCTGCGCGACCTGCCATGGCCGCGCCCCCAACGCCATGAGCGCGGCGGCGATCGCCTCCGCGGAGACCTCTTGCGGCGGCTCCCACGAAACGCGGCGCAGGAGCTCGGGGGTGAGGAGGTTTTCCGTCGGGATCGACAGGAACTCGGCGTGGGCCTCGACGGCCGGGCGAGCGGTCTTGAGGCGCGCGTCCGCCTCGGGGCGCCGCCCCGCCCACGCCTTCACGGGCGGGAGCGCGTCGCTCGGGACGCGCTCCGCCGGAAGATCGGTCGTGGTCCGCCCCTCCTCGAAGGCCGCCCACCACACGGCTAGGTCGGTGCGGCTCGCCCGCCCCGTGAACGCCTTCACGCCGGAGAGCGCCCCCTGCGACGACGGCTGCGCGGCGACAGCCGCGAGAAGGGAACGGTCGGGGAAGAGGCGCCCCGGCGCCAGGTCCCGCTCCCGCGCGACCCGATCCCGCGCGAGCCACAGCGCGCGCGCGATCGCGAGGTTGCGGCGCCCGCGCAGGCGGGAGACGCCCGTGACGCGGCGCCACGGCTCGGCGGCTGGCGGCTTCGGGGCGCGCGTGCGGACCTCCTCGAACTCCTCTTCGGCCCACTCGCGCTTGCCGGTCGCGTCGAGCTCCTCGGCCACGATGTCGCGCACGTCGACGAGGTGCTCCACGTCGAGTGCGGCGTACTCCAACCAGTCCTGCGGCAGCGGCCGCGTCGACCAGTCGGCCGCCGAGTGCTCCTTCTTGAGAACGATCCCCAGCGTGCGCTCCACGACGGCGCCGAGACCGACCCGCGGCCAGCCGAGGAGCCTGGCCGACAGCTCCGTGTCGAAGAGGGTGGGAGGCGTGAGCCCGAGCTCGCCCAGCGACGGCAGGTCCTGGCTCGCGGCGTGAAACACCCACTCGGCGTCCCCGATGGCCCGCTGCAGCGGCGACATGTCGCCGATCGCGGGCGGGTCAAACAGGAAGACACCCGCCCCGCGCCGAAAGACCTGGACGAGGTACGCCTTGGCGCTGTAGCGGAACCCGGAGGCACGCTCCACGTCCACGGCGACCGGGCCCGTGCCGGACTGCAGAGCGGCGCACGCGGCCTCCAGGCCGGCGACGGTGTCGATGACGCGATAGGCGATGACTGTTCTCCTCGATCGGGCGGTGCGCCCTTGGGCGCTCCGAGTGCTCGGTCCCATCTTCTCAGGACCGCCGCCGCGCGATTATCCGCGGCGGGGGCCCGGGTGCAGGAGTGCGATTCCTTCGGATCCGGGCGGGAGACCCGCAAGCATGCAGACGAATTCCGCCCAGGCGTCGAGGTGCGCCGGCATGGGCGCGGTGGGGCTCCAGGATGCGCGGACCTCGATCTGGGCGCCATCCCCGTCGGCGGCGAGGGAGCCGAATCCCCGCGACACCGTCTTTGTCGCCGTGCCTGAACGCTGCCGGTGATCGGCGCCGTGCGCCTCGAGCGCGTCGCCGAGCCAGGACCACGCGACATCCGCGAGCAGCGGGTCCGTGCCGATCTCGGTCTCCAGCGGCGCCTGGGCGAAGGCGACGATCCGCCAGGGGCCGTCCCAACCCGGGGGCTCGTCGGGATCGTGCAGGAGGACGAAGCGCCCGGTGCCGCCGGAGGAATCGCCGTGAGCGTCCGGCCGGACGTCCGCCGCGAAGGCAATCGCCTCGGGGGCGATGCCGCGCGGCGCGGGGATCTCCGCCACGGCCAGATCGGGCCGAAACCGTACACGGCGAAGAGACTCCGCAGCGGCGGCGAACACGCCACCCGTCTCGTCCTCGCCCACGCGCTCAGACTAGGCTGGGAACGTGGTCAGGGGATCCAGGCACGCCGCGCCGCCACGAGCGCGCGCGCTCGAGGTGCTGAGCATCGCGGCGGCGGCCGCGCTCGGCATCGTCGTCGGCGGCACCGCGGCCGCATTCGCGATTGCGCGGAAAGCGGTCACGCCACTCACGCGTCGCATCGCGGACACGGAGGTCCTCTCGATCGACCGGGGCGCGCAGACGATCACGCTCGGTCGGACGCCCGACACGGTCCTCCCCGGGCGATACGGGTTGTTCGTCAACGGCGCGCTCACCTACCTGCAGCTGGGGGCCGTGCTCACCTCGACGCCGACGTCGGTGACGCGGAAGCTCTTGACCCACGTCGCGGACGGGGACGAGATCGGCCGCGACGCAACCTTCAGCGGCTGGTATTTCACGGTGCCGGAACAGCTCCACCTCCCGTACGAGGACGTCGTGGTCGACGCGCCCGTCGGCGCGTGCCCCGCGTGGCTGTTTCCCGCGGAGGGCGGGTCGGACACCTGGGCGATCGCCGTGCACGGCCGCGGCACGACGCGCTCCGAAGTGTTGCGTGCCGTGCCCGTCTACCGGGCGGCCGGCCTCACGACGCTCGCGGTGTCGTACCGGAACGATTCCGAGGCGCCCCGCTCCGGATCGGGTCGATACGGCCTCGGGGCCACCGAATGGCGCGACATTGACGCCTCGATTCGCTTCGCCCTCGCGCACGGCGCGGAACGCGTCGTGCTGATGGGCTGGTCGATGGGGGGCGCGATCGTGTTGCAGACGGTCCTGAACTCCCCGCGCGCCGATCGCGTCGCGGGGGTCATCCTCGATTCGCCCGTCGTGGACTGGCGGCTCGTCCTCGACTATCAGGCGCGCGCGCTCCGACTCCCCGTGCCCCTCACGCACATCGCGCTTCGCCAACTCACCCTGCCCTCGTGGTCGCGGGTGGTGCGATCGGGGAACGCGATCTCCCTCAACGATCTCGACGTCGTGCGCCGCGCGCCCGAGCTGACCCACCCCATCCTCCTGCTGCACAGCGACGACGATGGATTCGTCCCCTCGGGCGCCTCGCGGGCGCTTGCAGATGCGAGGCCCGACCTCGTCGAGCTCGTCTCGTACGAAACGGCCCGCCACACCAAGCTGTGGAACTTCGACGAGCAGGGCTGGTCCGCGCACATCGCGGACTGGCTGTCGGCCCGGGGCCTCTCGCGACCGTCGGCCTAGGGGCGAAACGCCGCGCGCACTTGTCGCTGCGTACGGGCGAGCAGGCCCGTCATTCCCGCGATTCTGAGCGGCGACACGGCCCGGTCGAGACCCAGGGTGCGCGGAAAGTCCGCGGGGATCGCCAGCACTTCGGCGGGGCTCGCGCCCGCCACGCCCTGCGCCAGCAGGCTGGCGAAGCCGCGGGTCGTGGGCGCCGACGCGGGCGCGACGGCGTGGAGGACGACGGCGCCCGCGCCGTCCGCCTCCACCGCGATGAACACGGGGGACTGGCACTCGGACACGCGCTCGAGCGCCGCCGGGGATTCGCGGATCCGCGCGGGCACCTCGGGAAGCTCCTCTCCGATCTCCACGAGGAGCGCGAGGCGGTCGGGCTCCTCGAGCGCGAGAAGCTCGTCGCGCAGCTCGGCGAGCGCGCGGGGAACGGCGGGCGGAGAGGTCATCGTCCCCACGATACGGGGGAGGCGAACGTCCGGCGTGCGCCCCGACTATCCTGGGACGGATGACTTCCGCCCCCGCCGCCACGATCGTCCACCTCGCCGAGCGCGACCCGCAGCTCACGGGCGAGGAGATGCTCGCGAGCCTGACGCCCCCACCCCAGTTCGAGGGCGCGACGTTCGAGACGTACCGGGCGGATCCGGCCCATCCGTCGCAGCAGGAATCGAAGGAGCTCCTGCAGCGTTTCGCGGCGGGCCAGATCGCCGCGCCGCGCGCGGGCCTGTTCGGCTTCGGGCGCAAGAAGCGCCAGCCGGCGGACGAGCCGATGCTCCCGGGAGTGTACCTCGACGGCGGGTTCGGCGTCGGCAAGACCCACCTCCTCGCGGCGATCTATCACGCCGTTCCGGCCCGGCGGAAGCTCTTCGGCTCGTTCATCGAGTACACCGCGCTCGTGGGCGCCCTGGGCTACCAGAACACGGTCGACCTGCTCCGGGGGACGGCGCTGATTTGCATCGATGAGTTCGAGCTCGATGATCCGGGTGACACCATGGTCATGACCCGCCTGCTGGGCGAGCTCGTGCGCACGGGGACCCGGCTCGCGGCCACGAGCAACACCCCACCGAACGCGCTCGGCGAGGGCCGCTTCGCCGCGCAGGACTTTCTCCGCGAGATTCAGACGATGTCGTCGAGCTTTCAGACGATCCGCATCGATGGCGTCGACTACCGCCAGCGCTCGCTCGAGGAGGGCGCGAAGGCCGAGTCGGAGGCCGACTACGCCGCCGCCCTCGCCTCGGCCTCGCACGGCGGCACGGCATCGGACGACTCCTTTGCGGGACTCGTCGCGCACCTTGCGCGCGTGCACCCGTCGCGGTACATCCGGCTCATCGAGGGCGTCGAGGCCATCGGACTGCGCGACGTGCGCACCCTGACGGATCAATCGGAAGCCCTCCGGTTCGTGGCCTTCGTCGATCGCGTCTACGACGCGCAGCTCCCGCTGGTCGCGACCGGCGTCCCCCTGGATCGCGTGTTCGCGGAGGAGATGCTGGGCGGCGGGTACCGAAAGAAGTACCTGCGCGCCATCTCGCGCCTCGTCGCCTCGACGCACGCCTGACGTCCGCCATCTTCATGCGGGACGCATTCCCACCTCTCAGGTCGACGAAACACAGGGTTTACACGAGGGCGGATCCCGCAACCTGTTCGTAACGCGCCGCGGTCGTCGGGCGAAATCCTGCCCGGACACCATGGGGACATCCGGTCGAGCGCACCACATCGACCCGAGCTCACCGGGTTCCCTCGTTACCCGAACCGTTAGGAATCCCATGGATAGCGGCAACCTCGCGTGGCTGATGATCGCCACCGCGCTCGTGCTCTTCATGACGCCCGGCGTCGCCTTCTTCTACGGCGGCCTCGTCAAGGCGAAGAGCGTCGTCAGCATGATGATGATGAGTTTCGGCGCCCTCGGCCTCGTGGCCGTGCTCTGGGTGCTCTACGGCGCCAGCATGAGCGCCGTCGGCAGCATTTGGAGCTTCGCCGGCAACCCGTTCGGCGACTTCGCCCTGTCGAACACGATTGCCGATGACCCGACCGGAGAGGCGACGATCGGCATCGCCTTCGGTGCCACCTTCGCGATCATCACGGTCGCGCTGATCTCCGGCGCCATCGCCGACCGCGCCAAGTTCGGCGCCTGGATGGTCTTCGCCGGCGTGTGGGCCACCCTCGTGTACTTCCCCGTCGCCGCCTGGGTCTGGGGCGGTGGCTGGATCTTCAACCTCGGCAGCACGATGTTCCCGGACGCCGGCGTGGAGGTCATTGACTGGGCCGGTGGAACCGCGGTCCACATCAACGCGGGTGCCGCGGCGCTGGCCCTCGCGCTCGTCCTCGGCAAGCGCGTCGGCTTCCAGAAGGGCATCCAGAAGCCCCACAACGTCCCGCTCGTCATGCTCGGCGCGTCGATCCTGTGGTTCGGCTGGTTCGGCTTCAACGCGGGCCTGACCTTCGCGCCGCTCGGCGAGGAGGGCAACCTCCAAACCGGCCTGATCATCGTCAACACCCTCGTGTGCCCGGCCGCGGCGATCCTCGGCTGGATCATCGTGGAGAAGCTGAAGGACGGTAAGGCCACGTCGATCGGTGCCGCTTCGGGCGCCGTCGCGGGTCTCGTCGCCATCACCCCGGCCTGCGCGAACCTCGAGCCGATCTGGGCGATCGTTCTCGGAATCGTCACCGGTGCGCTCTGCGCCCTCGCGATCGAGCTCAAGTGGAAGCTGGGCTACGACGACTCGCTCGACGTGGTCGGCGTCCACCTCGTCGGCGGCCTCATCGGAACGATCTACCTGGGCTTCTTCGCCATCGACACGGGCCTGTTCACGGGCGGCGGCGTGGAGCAGCTCGTCATCCAGGTGATCTCCGCGGTCGCTGTCCTCCTCTACTCGTTCGTCGTCGCGGCGATCCTCGGATTCGTCATCCAGAAGACCGTCGGCTTCCGCATCAAGAACGAGGACGAGCTCGCCGGCGTCGACACCGCGGTGCACGGCGAAGAGGGCTACGCGCTCACCGAGCAGCGCTAACCCACACCCTCACACACAGCACCCTTCGGGGCGTCTCCTGCACAAGGCGGCGCCCCGAAGCCTTTGTTTGGGCCCCTAGGCTGATCACATGGCGCATTCCTCCCTCCTCCGGTCGTTCGTTCGCGGGGCGCGCGCAATCTTCCGCCGAGGTCGTGGGCGCACGACGGAGGTGGATCCGCGCCGCGTGCGGAGCCTGCGGCTCGCGTACGCGCCGCGGGTGGACGGGCGCGCGGACGCGGGCGAGATCGTGTGGACCTGGGTCCCGTACGCCGAGAACGATGGCCGCGGGAAGGACCGTCCCGTCCTGGTGATCGCGCGCGCGGGCGGCGACGCGGTGTATGCCGTCAAGCTCACGAGCCGCGACCGGGACGGCAACCGCGAATTCGTTCCCGTCGGATCCGGAGGATGGGACGCTCGCGGCCGGACTTCGTGGGTCGACGTCGATCAGCTGTACCGCGTGCCCGATTCCGCGGTGCGCCGGGAGGCGGCGGCGCTCGATCTCGACCGGTTCGTCCTCGTGGCGCGGGAGCTTCAACGACGCTACGGGTGGAGCGCGACCGCGGGGCGCGGCCGGTAGGCCCTGCGGAAGGGATACGCATGGACATCTTTTCGGCGATGATGGCGCGGCTCGACACCGAGGCGCGCGATCGGCTCCTGCGCGCTATGCGCACCCCCGCGGTCGTGTCCGGGCTCGAGCCCCACGAGATCCTCGTCTACGGCGCCGGGGAGGACGGCCGCGCGGCCGTCATCGCGCGAGAGCGCTTCGGCGCGGACCCCGAGGTCCGCGCCGGGCGGACGGGCCGCGCGTACGCCCTCGACGCCGGCCACGGCTGGTACGCCCTCGCCGAGAGCGTGCGCGGGCTCCTCGCCCAGGCGCGCCGGGAGCCGTCCACAGTCTTTCTACTCACCCCCGTGGGGCTGGGGGAGCACGCGCCCGGGAGCATCGCGGCGATGTTCGCCCACGCCCCGGCGAACATCGTGCTCCCGGCGCTCTACGCCGACGCCCTCGGGCGCCGCTGAGGGCTCATGCCCCCGGCGTGAACCGCAGGCTCGGCCACGACGAATCCGTGTATCCGTGGGCGTCGACCTCGTACGTCGCGCCATCGCCCCGCTGCAGCTTGCCCGTGTAGCTCGTGTCCGTCACGTCCTCCTCGACGACGGACCAGCTGTCCAGAGAATGCGCCCAGGCGCCGAGGTCGTAGATTTCCCTCTGGTCGCTGACCTGAAAGGTCGCGACGTAGGAGGACGACCTGTCGCCCGCCGCGCGGACGGTCCACCACGCGCGCAGCGTGAGATCGCCCGCGGGCAGCGGCGCGTCCCAGCCGGCCGGGAGCGCCTCGGCGCGCAGGGGGACGCCGAGGACGTGCTCCCACGCAGCGCGCGTACGGAGCACGAAGTACATTCCGTCGCTGTATTCGCCCGCGCTCGCATGCATGTCGTACTCCTGCCCGACGGCGCCGAGCACCGCCTCCACGTGGCCCTCGAACGGCCGTGTCCACTCGACGCCCCACTCCGCGGCGACGGACTCGATCCACGTCTCGGCGTCCGCCAACGTCGCCTGCGGCGTGAAGAGAATGATCCGCGCGAGCGCGCCGGTGTCGTCGGTCCAGACCTCGGTGAAATCGGCATCGACGTCGGGGACGGCGATCGGCCATTCCTCGGGGATCCCGCGGGAATCGACCGCGGCCGGCTCGATCGCGCCCGCGTCCACCGGATCCGCCGTGGCCGAGCGAGACGGGGCGGCGACCGGGGAACCGGAGGGGGACGTTTCCGGTGTGGCCGAGGCCTGTGCCGACGGACCCGCCGGGGTGGCGCAGCCCGCGAGCCCGAGGATGATGACGACGACGCTACCGAGAAGGAGGTTGCGCATGCATCGACGCTATCGGTCGCGCACCGGGCCAGCGGCGCGGAGCGACTCACGATTCGGCAACGGGTCGCGGCGGCGATCTGAACGAGCTGCTGCGTGAGCGCGCTCGACCTCGGTGCGGGGATTCGGCGGGCAGAGGTTGTGCGCCTCGTCGATCACGATGAGGATCGGCTTGCGCTCCGCCCGGCGCGCCCAGAGGCGCTCGAGGACGGCGAGCGCGGCCACCTGGGGCTCGGCGGGATGGTCGAAGCCGCCGAGATCGGGCACGACGCCGAGCGCATCGGTCTTGCCGCTCCCGCCCTGCCCGCACCAGAACGTGTGACGGTTGAACTTCCGGGGGCTCAGGTGCGCGGCGCGGGCCGGCGTCTCGAACTCGGATCCGATGGTGAGCGCCGCCACGGTGTGTCCCCGATATACATGAGAACAGCTTGCCCGCTCGCCGCCCGTCCGCGCACCACGCGAAAGGCCCCGGCCGGCGGATGCCGGGCGGGGCCTGAAGCGGTGGACCTCCGTAGAGAGTTTGAGAACCCCTGCCCACACCTGAAAACCCTGTCTTTGCGCAGGTCGCGGGGCTTCTACGACCACGACCATCGCTCCTCGGAGCCTACCGTTTCCGACTCCAGGGGTCGAGTGGTGCGATCACTTGGGATGGCTCAAAGGGCGTGAGGAACGGATTGGTGACAACTGATCGTTAGTGCCGGGAGGCGCTGGCGGGGAGGATGTCATCATGCCCGGTCCTTATCCCAGAGAGTTCCGTGAGGACGTCGTCGCGGTCGCTCGTCGCCGCGAGAGCGGCGTCAACATCAAACAGATCGCCACTGACTTCGGTATCAGCGAAGCGACTCTGCAGAACTGGCTCCGCCAGGCTGATGTCGAAGACGGCAACCGTCCCGGTCAGACTGCCGCTGACGCGGCGGAGGCGCGGGAGTTGAAGAAGCGGATCCGTTTGCTCGAGCAGGAGAACGAGGTCCTGCGTCGTGCGGCGGCGTATCTGTCGCAGGCGAATCTGAAACTCGGTGGCTCCCCAAAATGACGTACCCGCTCGTGTCTGAGCTCGCCGATGCGGGGATTCCCGTGACGGTGTCGTGCCGGGTCCTCAAGCTCGCCCGCCAGCCCTACTACCGGTGGCGCAACGATCCCGTGCGGGACGCGGACGTGCTCCGCGCGTATCGGATCAACGCGCTGCACGACGCGCATCACGACGACCCGACGTTCGGCTACCGATACCTCGCCGACGAAGCCCGCCGAGCCGGGTGGCGGATGAGCCGGCGAACGGCGTGGAAGCTGTGCTCGCTATGGGGGATCCTCTCGTCCGCGCAACGCCGCCGGCGAGGAAAGGGAAGGAAGGCAGGGCCGCCCGTGTTCGACGATCACGTGCAACGCGTGTTCCGCGCCGATGCCCCGAACCGGGTCTGGCTCACGGATATCACGGAGCATTGGACGAGCGAAGGCAAGCTCTACTGCTGTGCGATCAAAGACGTCTTCTCCAACCGGATCGTCGGCTACTCGATCTCGGATCGGATGACCGCGAAACTCGCCGTCGACGCCGTTCAAAATGCTGCCGCGCGCCGCGGTGAGGTCGCCGGGTGCATCCTTCACGCCGATAGGGGCAGCCAATTTCGCGGCAGAGCGATGGCCCGTGAGCTCCGCCGTCACGACATGGTCGGATCGATAGGCCGCGTCGGCGCCGCCGGGGACAACGCGGCGATGGAGAGCTTCTGGTCGCTTCTTCAAACGAACGTCCTCAACCAGCAGCGGTGGGCCACCCGGCAAGAGCTGCGTCTGGCTCTCGTGGTCTGGATCGAGCGGACGTACCACCGGCAACGAGCACAGGACACCCTCGGCGGGTTGACCCCGATCGAGTTCGAAGCCAAGCTAGCCGAGCCGCTCACACTCGCGGCCTAAACCGAACCTGTCACCAGTTCGTTCCTCACGCCCTTCAGTCTGTTCGACCTCTTCTACCGTGCGGGCTCGTTCGTGTTCGGGGGCGGCCATGTCGTGCTGCCGCTCCTGCAGGCGGAGACGGTGCAGACAGGGCTCGTAGAGCCCGGCGCGTTCCTGGCCGGGTACGGAGCCGCGCAGGCGGTGCCTGGTCCGTTGTTCACGTTCTCCGCTTTCCTTGGCGCGGTCACGACGAGCGGCCCCTCGGGGGCGCTCGGAGCATCGATCGCCCTCGTCGCGATCTTCCTCCCCTCGGCCCTCCTCATCATCGGCGTACTGCCGCTCTGGAATCGGCTGCGCCGAGCCCCGAGGGTGCAGCGAGCGCTGAAGGGCGTGAATGCGGGAGTCGTCGGCCTGCTCGCGGCGGCCCTGTACGATTCGGTGTTCAACGAGGGCGTCACCGGACCGCACTCTCTCGTAATCGTCGCAGTGGCATTCGTCGCACTGACCGCGTGGAAGGCTCCCGCCTGGGCGGTGGTGCGGGGAGCTGCTGGGCTGGGGGCGCTGCTGCTCTGAACCACGCCCTCGGCCGAGACCGAAGCATGCTGAGGCAAGGCCCACCTGCGATGCGCCGACGCCCGCGATCTGGGAACCTTGCAGCGTGAGACGAGTTTCTGCCGCAGCCAAGGCGTATCCGCTGGTGTTCGCGACCCTGCTGATCGCGATGGTCGGCCTGATCCTGCTCACCACCCCTGCCCGAGAAACCGCCCCGTGGCTCGTCGGCGCGTATGCGCTGGCGATCGCAGCGTGGGAGGCGGTCGGCATGATCCGCCAGCTCCTCAAAGGCCACGCCGGGCTCGACATCCTCGCGGTCACCGCGATCACTGCGGCTGTGCTCGTCGGTGAGCCGTGGGCCGCGCTCGTGGTCGTGCTCATGCTCACCGGCGGCGCGGCCCTCGAAGACTACGCTGAGAACCGCTCCAAGCGCGAGCTCACCGCGCTGCTGCGCAAAGCCCCGCAGCAGGCCACCAGGCTGCTGCGCGACGATCCCGCCCCGGCGGGCCGCTCAACCCTCGAGGCGGTCGCCGAGGACGTGCCGGTCGAAGCCGTCGAGGTCGGCGATCTGCTGCTTGTACGGCCGGGCGCGCTCGTACCGGTCGACGCGGTGCTCGTGTCAGAGCATGCTGTGCTCGATGAATCCTCGCTCACGGGTGAGAGCCTGCCGGTCGAGCGCGTGGCGGGCGAGCGCGTCTCCAGCGGAGTGGTGAACGGTGCGAGTGCGGTCACGATGCGGGCTGTCGCGCTCGCCTCAGACAGCGAGTACCAGCAGATCGTGCGTCTGGTCGAGCAGGCCGCGGGCAGCAAGACGAAAGTGGTGCGGCTCGCCGATCGCTATGCGGTGCCGTTCACGGTACTCTCGCTCGTCATCGCGGGCGTTGCATGGGTGGCCAGCGGGGAGGCGGTCAGATTCGCCGAGGTGCTGGTAGTCGCAACGCCGTGCCCCCTGCTGATCGCCGCACCGGTCGCGTTCCTCGGCGGCATGAGCCGGGCTGCGCGCTTCGGGCTTATCGTGAAGGGCGGCGGCACTCTCGAACAGCTCTCGCGGGTACGCTCCGCGGCGTTCGACAAGACCGGCACCATCACGACCGGGCGGCCCGTGCTCGAACGCATCCTTGCTGAGCCCGGCTTCGACGAGATGAGCGTGCTCCGGTTCGCCGCATCGGCCGAGGTGTACTCGTCCCACGTGCTCGCAGAATCGGTCGTCGCGGCGGCCAAGCAGCACGGATATCCGCTGCTGGAAGTGCTCGGAGCCGAGGAGATCGCCACCAACGGCGTCGCCGCGCAGTTCGCGTCCGACAGCACAAACGGTGCGGTGGCGACGGTACGGGTAGGCAAGCCCTCCTGGCTCCGCGAGTTCGCCCCGACCCTCGCGCTCGCCCCGCTGGAGCCCGGGGAGCTCGCGATCTACGTCGCCGTCGACGACCGCTTCGCGGGCGCGATCGTGATGCGCGACCAGACGCGGGACGAGGCTGCGCAGGCGCTCCACGAGCTGCACGGGCTCGGGATCGAACGCACGCTCATGGTCACCGGCGACGTGGCGACCACTGCCGAGCCGATCGCCGCGAGCCTCGGCATCGACGAGGTGCACGCCGAGTGCCGGCCCTCCGACAAAGTACGCATCGTGAGCACGGTGCAGCCCAGGCCGCTCATCATGGTCGGCGACGGCCTCAACGACGCCCCGGTGCTCGCCGCTGCCGATATCGGTTTCGCGATGGGGGCTCGGGGCGCGACCGCCGCGAGCGAGTCCGCCGACATTGTGAACCGGTACGACACCCTCGCTTCCCTCCCCCTGGCGGTACGCGTGGGAAAGGACACGGTGCGGATCGCTCTCCAGAGCATCTGGCTCGGCATCATCATCAGCGTGGGTCTCATGCTCGTCGCAGCGTTCGGGTTCCTTCCCGCGTTGATCGGGGCCTGGCTCCAAGAAGTCGTCGACCTCGTCGCGATCCTGGGCGCGCTGCGCGCCGTCGGCCCGCGCGCCGAGCGCAAACTCAAGGCGTCGCGAGCCAACGCAGACGGCGCACAGCGCACACCGCTGACAGGCCGAGGGAGCCAGCGAACCCACTGAGAATGACTATGGAGGCACCGAGCCATGGCTAGAAAAACAGCACCCAAGCCCATCCCGGCGAACCTCACGACCGGGGCACCGGCCAGCGACTCAACTGGCTGCGCGCCGGGGTACTGGGAGCGAACGACGGCATCGTCTCGACCGCTGGCGTCGTGATCGGTGTCGCAGCGGCGACCCCGAACAACGTTCTCGCGATCGCCACGGCAGGAATCGCCGCAGTGGTCGCTGGCGCATTCTCGATGGCCGGAGGCGAGTACGTTTCGGTGAGCACCCAGCGCGATACCGAGAAGGCGCTGATCGCCAAGGAGAAATGGGAACTCGAGACCATACCTCAGGAAGAACTCGAAGAACTCGCCGGCTTCTACCGTCAGCGTGGGCTCTCGGACGACCTCGCGCATCAGGTCGCGGTCGAGCTCACCGCGAAGGACGCCCTCGCAGCCCATGCAGAGGTTGAATTTGGAATCGACCCCGAAGAGTTCACCAGCCCCTGGGCGGCGGCCGTCTCGTCATCCGTCTCGTTCGCGCTGGGAGCGCTCATCCCGCTCGTAATGATCCTTTTGCCATTCGGCGAGAATCGCGTCTGGATCGCCGCGGTTGCAGTGGTGATCGGCTTGTTCCTCACCGGCTGGATCAGCGCCGCCCTCGGCGGGGCCCCGCGCGGCCGGGCCATCCTCCGGAACGTGGTGATGGGCTCAGCGACGATGATTGCGACTTACCTCATCGGCCTGCTCTTCGGCGTCGCTGTTGGCTGAGCGGAGACGACCGCTGAACCCAGCTGACCGTGAAGGTGGCGTTCACCCATGACTTATGTAATCGCCCAGCCCTGTATAGACGTAAAGGACAAGGCCTGCGTTGAAGAGTGCCCGGTGGACTGCATCTATGAAGGCGAGCGGTCGCTCTACATTCACCCGGACGAGTGTGTGGACTGCGGGGCCTGCGAGCCCGTCTGTCCGGTTGAAGCCATCTATTACGAGGATGACACCCCCGATCAATGGGCGGAGTACTACAGAGTGAATGTCGAGTTCTTTGACGAACTGGGTTCACCGGGTGGCGCCGTCAATCTCGGCAACACCGGCAGGGATCATCCATTGGTTGCGGCATTGCCCCCGCAAAATAAAGACGTCAGCCTCTAACTGGCGAATCGACATGGAACTGTTCGGACAGGCGCTCGGACTGGGCACGATCGGCCTGGTGGCAGGTGTCCTGGGGGCGGTGATCGCGGCTCTCGCGACGCGTGGCCAGACCTCCACACTCACCAGTTATGTACAACACTTCGCCGCAGGCTTGATCATCGCCGCGGCAACACTGGATCTGCTCCCGGAGGCGCTCCACCTGGGTGGCGGCTGGCCGCTGATCATCGGCTTCGTGCTAGGCACTGCGTTCATGCTGGCGCTGCGCGCGCTCCTCACCCGGTTCGGCCACGGCCATTCCCACGGCGACGAGCACGGGCACGGGCACGGGCACGGTGATAGTCAGACCAAGGCGGTCACGGGTGTGAATCTCCGCCTCGTCGTCGCCCTCGCGGTCGTTGTCTTGATCGACGGCGCCATCATCGGCATCGCCTTGTCCGCCGGCGGGGCGGCAGCCCTCTTGATCGCGATCGCGCTGTCGATCGAGCTTCTGTTCGTCGCCGCCTCCACAGCGGGATCCGCGCGCGCGGGCGGCGGCTCCCTCGGCACCGCGATCGGTGTCGGCGCCTTCGTTGCGGTCATGATGCCTATCGGCGCGGTGCTCGGCGCTGTCGTCTTCGCCGGTGTCTCAGCCCCCGTGCTGATCGCAGGCCTCGGCTTTGGTGCCGCCGCCCTGCTTTTCACCGCCGTCGCAGAGCTGTTGGTCGAAGCCTACGAAATCAAAGAGAGCACCGGCACCATCGCGATGGCAGCCGGCGGCTTCCTGCTCTTTCTCATCCTCATGATGCTGATGTGACCATGCTTACGCACCCGAGGACGGGGCAAGCCGCATACGGGCCCGGTCGCACGCCACCTTTAGCCAAGCCATGGCGATACCGGTCTATCGAGGTGTGGCTACGCGTTCGAGCCCATCAATGTCGAGAATCGTGACATCACGACGCCCGTGGAGTTCGATGACACCGGAGGCGGAGAGCGCGGCAAGGCGTCGGCTCAGAGTTTCTGGCGTGGTGCCCAGATAGGAGGCGATTTCGTACTTCGCCAACGGCAGCCACACTGTGGGCACGCCGTCTCGGATGCTGCCGGGCAGATCCAGCAAGTAGGCCGCGATGCGGGCACTGACATCGCTGGAGGTGATGGCGGCCAGCAATCGCTCGACGGAGGCGAGCCTGTCGGACAGAGTCCGCAGCATCCGCAGACCGACATCAGGGTAGTCGCGCAGCAGGGCCGAGAGGTCGGTGTGGTCGAAGACGCACATCCGGCTGTCTTCCAGCGCGACGACGAGGTCATTGGGCAGGTGGCCGGTCAGGAAGGCCCGTTCGCCCACGACATCACCGTCGGTCACCGTGCGCAGGATTTGTTCCTGGCCATTGGCCGCCGCATGGCTGACCTTGAGCTGTCCGCTGTGCATCACCAACAGACGCGACACCGACTGTCCTGGCGAATAGACCGTCTCTCCCTTGGCAACATGCACCGGGCGGACGAACTCCGCGACCCGCAACTGCTCCTCGCGGGTGAGTCCTTGGAAGATCGGCACGCGGCTGACGCACAAATCATCCACAGGCATGTGGCAAGTCTACCGGAGTCGGCATCGGCGCCGCGGGACCGGACAGCGGCAGCGGCAGCGGCAGCGGCGCCTCGGTAGCAGGCGCGCACCGAACATGATCTATGTCAAGGAGTTCCGGGCGCCGCAAACCTATCGTGAAGGTACCAATAAGGAACACATCACGAAAGGGGTCCACAATGGCCACCTCCACCTCCACCTCCACCCCCACTCACACCGTCCTGAGAGCGGAGGGATTCTCCTGCCCGTCGTGCGTGGCGAAGATCGAGAAGCAGGTCGGGCGACTCAAGGGTGTCGAGAACGTGAAGGTCCACTTCGCCTCCGCCCGCATCGAGGTCGACCATGACGCCGAGCGCATCTCCGTGGATGACCTCGTCGCCGCTATCGCCAAAGCCGGCTACAGGGCCGCACCGTCTGCCTTCTGAGGCCAACGGCCCCCGCGGGCCGCCTGCGGACATCCTTCCGACATTCCACTCTGCCGGTCTGCTGGCACGAGACCCAGAAAGGTCGTACCCGAAAGTGAACAGGCTCCAAAAATGGGTCTATGGGAACTGGTCAGTCCCCGTCGTGTCCGGCGTGCTCATCATCATCTCCTTCGCCATCCAGCGGCTGGCCGGGGGTGTCGCCAACCTCACCGTCAGCCCCCAGTGGTGGCTCGACGCCGGGGCCCACGCCACTCACGCCAGCGCGGCTTTCACCCTCGGGGATGTCTTCATGATCGCCGCGGCCGTGGTTGCCGGCTACGGGATCGTGGTGAAGGCGGTGCGCGCGCTGATCGCCAAGGTCGTCGGCATCGACCTGCTCGTGTCGGTTGCGGCTATCGGCGCGGTCATCATCGGCAACTTCTGGGAGGCCGCGGCGGTCACGTTCCTGTTCGCGATCGGCCACGCGCTGGAAGCTGCGACCCTGAACAAGACCCGCTCGGCACTGGCCGAACTCGTCGCCGTCGCCCCGGATTCCGCGATCGTTGTGCGCGATGGCGAGCAACAGGAGATCCCTGCCGGGCAAGTGAGAATGGGCGAGATCGTCCTGGTCAAGAACGGTGCGAAGGTCCCCGTGGACGGCCAGGTCGTCTCCGGCACCGGTGCCATCGACGAGGCCTCCATCACCGGCGAGTCCATCCCGGTGGAGAAAACTAAAGGCGGGCAGGTCTTCGCCGGCACCGTCTCCCGCGGCGGCTTCCTACAGGTCCTGGCCACTGGCATCGGCGCAGATACCACCTTGGCCCGCATCATCCACCGTGTGGAAGAGGCTCAGGACGCCAAGGCCAAGACCCAGGCCTTCATCGACCGGTTCTCCACGTGGTACACCCCCGCCGTCATGGTCCTGGCCCTGGTGGCCGGACTTATCAGCGGAGACGTGGTGCTGGCCCTGATCCTGTTGGTCATCGGCTGCCCGGGCGCCCTGGTGATCTCCATCCCGGTCGCCATCGTGGCGGGCATCGGCCGCGCCGCGCGCAACGGCATCCTCATCAAGGGCGGCGAGTTCCTGGAGACCTCCGCGAAGATCACGGCGGTCGCCGTGGACAAGACCGGCACCCTCACCGAGGGCAAACCGCAGCTGACCGACGTCATCATCCTGGATTCCACGCTCGACCGTACGGAGGTGTTGCGCTGGGCCGCGGCAGCTGAGGCCGGCTCCGAACACCCATTTGCCCGCCCCATCCTGGAGACCGCCCGCGAGGAGGGCGTTGCCCCGCAGGGCATCCCCGGCGCCGTCACCCCGGTCCCCGGCAAGGGCATCGTGGCGAACGTCAATGGCCGCCAGGTGCTGATCGGCAACCCGCCGCTACTGGAGCAGTACGGCATTGCCTCGGGCATCGCCGAGGCTGCGCAGGCCGCCCAGGACCTGGCCGCCGCCGGGAAAACACCTATGATCGTCGCTGTTGACGGGAGGGTGAACGGCGTCGTCGCCGTCGCGGACCAGATCCGCCAGGACGCACCGGAGATGGTCGCGCGACTGCACCGGGCCGGCGTCGAGAAGGTCGTCATGCTCACCGGTGACACCCGACTGGTGGCCGAGGCCGTCGGCAAAGCCACCGGGATCGACGAGATCCACGCCTCCCTGCTCCCTGAGGACAAGCTGGACGCTGTCACCGAGCTACAGCGCCAGGGCCACACGATCGCGATGGTCGGTGACGGCGTCAATGACGCTCCGGCTCTCGCCACCGCGAACATCGGCGTGGCGATGGGTGCGGCAGGCTCGGCCGTGGCCGCGGAGACCGCGGACATCGCCCTGATGGGCGACAACCTGCTCAAGCTGCCCGAGGCCATCGGCCTGGCCAAGCGAACCGTGAACGTGATGAAGCAGAACATCGCGATCGCCCTGATCACCGTGGTGCTGCTACTGGCCGGAGTCTTCGCCGGCGGAGTGACCATGTCGATCGGCATGCTTGTCCACGAAGCCTCCGTGCTCGTGGTGATCGCCAACGCGATGCGGCTGCTGCGAAACACCCGAGACTCCACGACGATGCCAAAGAGTGAACGCACCATCGGGACAGCTGCGGAGCAGGTGGCCGCCTGACGCCCATCCCGGGGCAATGGACCCACCCCGGACACCGGGCACCTCCAAGACTCAAAACAACGACGCGAACACCAAAATCAACACACGAAACAGAGGGGACCGACCATGAGGGCGGATTCAACCGGTGGTCGCAACGAGTTCTGTGAACTTCTCCGATGGTGTCAGATAGCCGAGCGTTTTACGCGGTCGTCCGTTGAGCGAGTCCTGGATCGCGGTCAGCTCAGCGCGGGTGACGATGCTCAGATCGGTGCTCTTCGGCAGGTACTGGCGTAGCAGTCCGTTGGTGTTCTCGTTGCTTCCGCGCTGCCACGGGGAGTGCGGGTCGCAGAAGTAGATCGGGATGCCGGTCGCTGTCGTGAACTCGGAATGCTTGGCCATCTCGGCGCCCTGATCCCAGGTGATCGTCCGCGCCAGCGACGCCGGCAACGCGGTGATCGCCTCGCGCATTGCGGCCTCCACCTTGTCGGCGCTCTTCCCGTCGGGCAGGTGCAGCAGAAGTGTGAGGCGGGTGCTGCGTTCAACGATGCTCGATCCGCAGGTCAACGCCAACGCTCTAACCTGGGTCGCGGACGCGAACAAGGCCCGAACCTCGAGCAACGTTTCCGTTGGCAAGGGTTCGAGCCTTGTGCGTGCGGTGGGCGATGCGGGACTCGAACCCACGACCTCTTCCGTGTGAAGGAAGCGCGCTAACCAACTGCGCCAATCGCCCGTATGAACTTCGTGTGCCGGGGCACGAGAGGCGATACTACAGGACGAATGCGACGGCCACGACTCCGCGCGCTCGCCGGGGGTGTCGCGGCGCCGGTGCGGCACGAAGACACGCCCGGAAGCGGGGACCGGTTTGGCGCGGCCTCGGTTCTGGGCTAATGTATTTCAAGTGCCCGGCGCAAGACGCCGGAACACGAAATGCGGATGTAGCGCAGTTGGTAGCGCATCACCTTGCCAAGGTGAGGGTCGCGAGTTCGAGTCTCGTCATCCGCTCGAGTGCAGGGCACACCCTCGGGTGGCTCGGCATGCGGGTTCGAATCCCACACGGTGGCGTGGCCGAGAGGCTAGGCACCGGCCTGCAAAGCCGTTTACACGGGTTCGAATCCCGTCGCCACCTCGACTCCCGGTACTCCAGGAGACAACTGAATAGCTCTCATGAGCGCGATTGGCGCAGCGGTAGCGCGCTTCCCTGACACGGAAGAGGTCACTGGTTCGATCCCAGTATCGCGCACGAAAACCCCCCTGAACGGGGGTTTTCTTGTCGGCGGATGTAGCGCAGTTGGTAGCGCATCACCTTGCCAAGGTGAGGGTCGCGAGTTCGAGTCTCGTCATCCGCTCCGATCCCGAAGGGCCCGTGTTCGCACGGGCCCTTCCTCGTGCGCGCCGCATACTGAGGGGATGGATCTGTTCGAGCTGGCCCGCACGGGCGACGCCGCGCTCCTCGCGGCCATCGACGAAGGACACGACGTAGGCGCGGTGAACGACAGCGGCGACTCGCTCGTCATGCTCGCGGCGTACCACGGGCACGAGCCGCTCGTGCGGGAGCTCATCGCTCGCGGCGCCGACGTGAATCGCGCGAACGACAAGCGCCTCGTGCCACTCGCGGGCGCGCTGTTCAAGGGGCACGAGGGCATCGTGGCTGCGCTCCTCGATGCGGGCGCGGATCCGCAGGAGCCGAGCGTGCGGCAGGCCGCCCAGATGCGGGGACGGACGCCGCGGGCCTAACCCGGTCGGCGCACGGTGCGCCGCGAACTAGGATGGTCGGGTGACCACAGGATTCGATCTGTACCCCGACCGAAACGTCGTCGCGATGCGCGTCGACGGCGACCTCACCGACCTCGCGTCCGAGGTTCTCGAGACGCAGACAACCGAGCCGGTCACGATCGACAGTCCCGATGGGCTCGCGATTCTGCGCCACTCGACGGCGCACGTGCTCGCGCAGGCCGTCCAGACTGTCAACCCGCAGGCGAACCTCGGCATCGGCCCGCCCATCACGGACGGCTTCTACTACGACTTCGGCACCTCCGAGCCCATCACGCCTGAGGCGCTGAAGGCCATCAAGAAGGAGATGCAGCGCATCATCAAGGCGGGCCAGCGGTTCGTCCGACGGGTCGTCACCGACGACGAGGCGCGCGAAGAGCTGGCGGACGAGCCGTTCAAGCTCGAGCTGATCGGCCTCAAGGGCGGCCGCAAGGAGGCCGCGGAGGGCGCGAGCGTCGAGGTCGGCGCCGGCGAGCTCACCATCTATGACAACGTTGATGCGAAGACGGGCGAGGTCGTCTGGAAGGACCTCTGCCGCGGGCCGCACCTGCCCTCGACGCGCCTCATCGGAAACGGATGGGACCTCCTGCGCGTCGCGGGCGCCTACTGGCGCGGGAGCGAGAAGAACCCGCAGCTGCAGCGGGTCTACGGCACCGCCTGGTCCTCCAAGGACGACCTGCGCGCCTACCAGGACCGCCTCGCCGAGGCCGCGCGGCGCGACCACCGCAAGCTGGGCCGCGAGCTGGACCTGTTTTCGTTCCCGGACGAGATCGGATCCGGTCTCTCGGTGTGGCACCCCAAGGGCGGCATCGTCCGCGGGGAGATGGAGCAGCACGCCCGGCGCCGTCACATCGCCGGGGGATACAGCTACGTCTACACGCCGCACATTGCGAAGTCCGACCTCTTCGCGCGCAGCGGCCACCTGGCCACCTATGCCGAGGGAATCTGGCCGCCGATCCGCATGGACGAGGAGCGTGACGACGACGGTCACGTGACGAAGCAGGGCGCCGACTACTACCTCAAGCCCATGAACTGCCCGATGCACATCCTCGTCTACAAGGAGCGCGCGCGCAGCTACCGCGACCTCCCGCTCCGCCTCGCGGAGAACGGCACGGTGTATCGCAACGAGCTGTCGGGCGCGCTGCACGGGCTCACGCGCGTGCGCGGCTTCACGCAGGACGACTCGCACCTGTTCGTCACCCCCGACCAGCTCGAGGGCGAGGTGACCGGGGTCCTCGAGTTCATCCTCTCGATGCTGCGGGACTTCGGCCTGACGGACTTCGAGCTCGAGCTGTCGATGCGCGACGACGAGAAGTCGAAGTGGATCGGATCCGACGAGTTCTGGGAGTCCTCGACGAACGCGCTGCGCAACGTCGCGGTGGCGAGCGGACTGAAGCTGACCGAGGTCCCGGGCGAGGCGGCGTTCTACGGCCCGAAGATCGACCTCAAGACGCGCGACGCGCTGGGCCGGGTATGGCAGCTGTCGACCGTGCAGGTGGATCCCAACCTTCCCGAGCGGTTCGATCTCGAGTACACCGCGCCGGACGGCTCCAAGCAGCGCCCGATCATGATTCACCGCGCGCTGTTTGGGTCCATCGAGCGGTTCTTCGCGATTCTTCTGGAGCACTACGCCGGCGACTTCCCGCTCTGGCTCGCGCCGGTCCAGGCGGTCGGCATCCCCGTGGCCGACGAGTTCGCCGACTACCTCGGCGGAGTCATGGACACCCTCCGGCGGGCGGGCGTGCGCGCCGAGCTCGATGCCTCGGACGACCGCATGCAGAAGAAAATTCGGACGCACACCACCGCGAAGGTCCCGCTCCTGCTCATCGCGGGGGATCAGGACCGCCAGGCCGGCACGGTGTCCTTCCGATTCCGCGACGGCTCGCAGCGCAACGGGGTTCCGGTCGACGAGGCGGTGGCGCTCATCGCGCGCCTCATCGCCGACAAGTCGGTCGTCATGACTGAGGAGGACGCGGCGTGACGTCCGCCGGCCCGGAGTTCGAGCGACTCGAGCCTGAGTCGGCGGGCGGCGGCGTGCCCGACGCCTTTCAGCGGCTCTGGACGCCGCACCGGATGGCCTACATCCAGGCCGGATCCGGGGTGAACCGGGGGAGCGGGTGCCCGTTCTGCCAGAATCCGCGCATGTCGGACGAGGACGGGCTCATCGTCTACCGCGGCGAGCACGCCTTCGTGGCCCTCAACCTCTTCCCCTATAACTCCGGCCATCTGCTCGTCTGCCCGTATCGCCACGTCGGGATGTACGACGAGGCGACGGTCCAGGAGACCGCCGAGATCGCTCACCTGACCAAGGTGGCGATGCGCGTGCTGCGCCACACGTCGCGCTGCGACGGGTTCAATATTGGCATGAACCAGGGCGAGGTCGCGGGCGCGGGCATCGAGGAGCACCTCCACCAGCACATCGTGCCGCGCTGGGCGAGCGACGCGAACTTCTTCCCAATCATCGCCCGGACGAAGGCGCTCCCGCAGCTGCTGGGGGAGGTGCGTCAGGCGCTCGCCGACGCCTGGCCCGAGCACCACCCGCACGTCTAGCCTCGGTCCTCCTCGGCCCGGTTAGCGCTCGCCCCGGGCCTCGACCGCCGCGGAGGCAACGGCCCGCGCGAGCTCGTCCATGCCCCCCGCGTCGAGCTCGTGGCCCGTGAGGCGCAGGTGCGTGGAGGGCGCGGCGCCGGAAGCGACCCGAAACGCGTCGCCCGAACGGGCCAGCCACCCGCGCCGCGCCAGCGCCTCGGCCGCCGCGTTCGCGGGGGCGGCGACGTCGGTCCACACGCTGAGTCCGTCCGCCGGCGCCGAGCCCACGCCCGCGCGGCCGAGCGCGGCGCGGAGGAGCTCCCCCTGCCGGGCGTAGTGCGCGCTCGCCCGCTCGAGCCCCGCGCCCACCGCGGGGTCCGTCAGGAGCGCGAGCACCACGCGCTGCAGCAGGTGGCTGACCCACGCCGTCCCCGGCCGGAGGCGCAGGCCGAGCCGCGCCGCGGTCTCGGGGTCGGATCCGACGAGCGCGACGCCGAGGTCGGGTCCGAGGAACTTCGAGACCGAGCGCACGAGGGCGAACCGCTCGTGTCCGGCGGGGACGATCGGGTGATACGCCCGTGTGGACAGGAGCGAGAAGTGGTCGTCCTCGATCACGAGCGCGTAGGGGTGGTCCGCGAGCACCGCGCGCAGCTCCGCCGCGCGCGCCCGCGAAAGCGCCGCGCCGGTCGGATTCTGCGCGCGCGGCGTGCAGACGATGGCCCGCGCGCCGGCATCGAGCGCGCGGCGGAGGCCGGACACGGTCATGCCCTCGTCGTCCACGGGCACGGCGATCGCGCGATATCCCCCGACGCGGACCAGGTGGATCCCCGTGAGGAAGCCGGGCTCCTCGATGGCGACCGCGTCGCCGGGGGCGAGGCTGCCCGCGAGGAGCCGGTCGAGCGCGTCCGCCGCACCGCTCGTGGCGGTCACGCGCACACGTGACGACGCCGGGAGGAGGTCGCCCGAGAGCCACGCGTGCGCCCATGCTTCCAGCTCGGGGTCGATCGCGGGAGCCCCGTAGAGCACGGGGCGCCCGGCCACGGCGGCCAGCGCGGGGCGCGGATCCGGGAGGAACCGGGGATCCGGGTTGCCGCTCGCGACGTCGCGCAGCGCGGACGCGGCGGAGAATCCCTCCCGCGCGACCTGATCGGGCTGCGCGACGCGCGTGCCCCCGCGGCCGTGGCTCGTCACGAGCCCCTGCGCGGCGAGCTGGCGATACGCGGCGACGGCCGTGTTGCGATTGACCCCGAGGTCCGCGGCGAGACGCCGCACGGGCGGGAGCGCCTCTCCGGGGGCGAGCGCGCCGCGATCGATCCGGCCGCGAATCTCGGCGGCGATCTCCGCCGCCGTGCGTCCGGCGAATCCCTGCGCGGTGGCGTCCTCTGTCATCGCGTCGATCCTACGGTGCCGGTGCGCTACTCTTTGGCCTAGATCAAACTTCGGGACGGCCGAGGAGACAGGGAGAGTCATGACAGCGACGGCGAACTCGGACACCGCGCGCGTGGGGCGCGGGCTGGCGGAGATGCTCAAGGGAGGCGTGATCATGGACGTGGTCACGGCAGAGCAGGCGCGCATCGCGGAGGATGCGGGCGCGGTCGCAGTGATGGCGCTTGAGCGCGTGCCCGCGGACATCCGCGCCCAGGGCGGCGTCGCGCGCATGAGCGACCCCGACCTCATCGACGAGATCGTCCGGGCCGTCGAGATCCCGGTGATGGCGAAGGCTCGGATCGGGCACTTCGTCGAGGCTCAGGTCCTCCAGGAACTCGGGGTGGACTACATCGACGAGTCCGAGGTGTTGTCGCCGGCCGACTACCTCCACCACATCGACAAGCGGGCGTTCCAGGTCCCCTTCGTGTGCGGCGCGACGAACCTGGGGGAGGCCCTGCGCCGCATCACCGAGGGCGCCGCCATGATCCGGTCGAAGGGCGAGGCCGGGACGGGCGACGTGTCGGAGGCGACGCGGCACATCCGTCAGATCACGGGAGAGATCCGTGCCCTCGCGGCGAAGAGCGACGACGAGCTGTTCGTCGCGGCGAAGGAGCTGCAGGCGCCCTACGAGCTCGTCGCCGAGGTCGCGCGGTCGGGTCGGCTGCCGGTCGTCTTGTTTACCGCCGGCGGCGTCGCCACGCCCGCCGACGCGGCCATGATGATGCAGCTCGGCGCCGACGGCGTGTTCGTCGGATCCGGCATCTTCAAGTCGGGCAACCCGGCCGCCCGCGCGCGCGCGATCGTGGCCGCCACCACCTACTTCGACGACGCCGGTGCGATCGCCCGTGCCTCGCGCGGACTGGGCGAGGCGATGGTCGGGATCAACGTCGCCGACGTCCCCGCGCCGCACCGGCTCGCCGAGCGTGGCTGGTAGGCCCACCGTCGGGATCCTCGCGCTGCAGGGCGACGTGCGCGAGCACGCCGCCCTGCTCCAGGACCTCGGCGCCCGCACGGTGCGGGTCCGGCGGGCGGAGGAACTCGCCGAGATCGACGGGCTCGTGCTCCCGGGCGGAGAGTCGAGCACGATCGACAAGCTCGCTCGCGCGTTCGACGTGCGCGACGCGCTGGTCGCTCGCCTCGCCGCCGGACTCCCTGCCTACGGCACCTGCGCCGGCCTGATCCTGCTCGCCGACCGCCTGCAGGGCGGCATCGCGGGCCAGCGGACGTTCGGCGGCCTCGACGTCACGGTGCGCCGCAACGCCTTCGGTCGACAGCGCGAGTCCTTCGAGGCCGAGCTCGACGTGCCGGAGCTCGGCGCCCCGCCCGTGCGCTGCGCCTTCATCCGCGCGCCCGCCATCGAGGACATCGGGCCGCGTGCACGCGAACTCGCCCGGCTCCCGAGCGGCGAGATCGTCGCGGCCGAGCAGGGCGTGGTTTTGGGGACGGCGTTTCACCCCGAGCAGACGGGCGAGCGCCGCTTCCACGAGCGCTTTCTCGCGCTCGTGGCGCGGGCGGCCTGACGCGTCAGCGCACGCGGCGCGGCACGAACTCGAGGCGCGGGTGCGCGTAGTGCTCCTGCGCCTCGACGAGGTGCAGCTCCTTCGATCCGGCCGCGTGCGTCATCTCGAGCAGTCCGAAGACGCTCGAGGCGGTGCGCGCGAGCGCGTCGGCGGCATCGCGCGTGCGCGCGTAGTGCGACGTGAACAGCGCCGCCGTGACGTCGCCGGATCCGTTCGCCTTCATCGGGAGGTAGGGGGTCTCGACGAGCCACGCTCCCGCGTCGTCCACCGCCAGCATGCCGATCGTGCCGTCGGGCCGGTCGGGGCGCTCCACGCTCGTGACGAGCACGGTCCCGGGGCCCATGGCGCGGGCGGCGTCCACGGAGTCCAGCGTGGAATCGATCGTGTCGGGGGTCGTGCCCGTGAGGAAGCCGAGCTCGAACTGGTTCGGCGTGATGATGTCGGCGACGGGCACGACGACGTCGCGGAGCAGGTCCGGGATGGCGGGCGCCACGAAGCAGCCGGAGCGGGCATTGCCCATGACGGGGTCGCAGGCGTAGAGGGCGTCGGGGTTCGCCGCCTTCACGCGGCGTACCGCGTCGACGATGACGTCCGCGATCCCCTCGGATCCCTGATACCCGCTCAGCGCCGCGTCGATTCCCGGGAACGCGCCGCGCTCCTCGACGCCCGTGATGACGTCGGCGACCTCCGCGGGATCCATGACGGGGCCGCGCCAGGATCCGTACCCGGTGTGGTTCGAGAACGCGACCGTGTAGACGGGGAGGACCTCGACGCCGATGCGCTGCATGGGGAACACCGCGGCGGAGTTGCCCGCGTGCCCGAAGGCCACGGCGGACTGAATCGACAGGATCTGCATGGGAACGATCATGCCATCATGTGCGTATGACGCGGCGTGGGTGGGGGATCCTCGGCGGCATCGCGATCGTCGTCGCGGCGGCGCTGGCCGCGGTCGCGATCGCGTGGTCCGCGGCCGACGAGCCACGCGCGTGGGCGCCCGCCGCGGCCCGGCCGACTCCCACCGCAACGCCGACGCCGTCTCCCAGCCCCACCGCGCCGCCGGAGAACACCGCCGAGTACGCGCAGGGCGCTCTGCCCGCGACAGAAGTGCACGCCGTGATCCCGGAGCTCCCGGTCGACGCGGATCCGACCGCGCTCGGGACCGGGCTCGTGGCGACCGCGGGGGCCGCGGGGGCGCCCGTGTTCGCGGATCCCGCGGGCGAGCCGGTCGCCTGGCTCCCCGCCGCACAGCGCTACGGCGGCACGACCGTGCCCGTCGTGGAGCGCGCGGGGACGTGGCTGCGGGTGCTCCTCGTGGGGCGCCAGGGCGTCCCGGGCGAGGGTGATCCGTCGCAGCTGTCCGGGTGGGTCCGCGCCGCCGACGTGACGACCGCGCGCGAGGAGCGCCGCGTCGAGGTCTCGATCGCGGAGGGCACGATCGAGATCGTTCGCGGGCGCGGGGCCGACGAGGAGCGCACGCTCGTCACGACGGACTTCGCGTGGGGCACGGACGCCACCCCGACGCCCACGGGGCGCGCGTTCATCATGCTGACGGAGACGGTGTCGTTCGCCTATACACGCGGCCACGCCATGGCCTACCTCTCCGTGCAGTCGCCGACGCTCGCGGGCTTTGGCGGGCAGCCCGTGGCGGTGACGGCGTTTCACTATCACGATGCGCACGCGGGCGCGATCTCGAACGGGTGCCTCCGGCTCGGCGCGGAGGCCATCGACGCGATCGCTGAGCTCCCCGCGGGCACCGTGGTCCACATCCGCTGACCCCCGCGGAATCGGGTCGCGGCGGGGATCCGCGTAGTATGGCACGTGGCTTTTACACCACGCCGCGCGCGACGGCGCGCCGCGTGGCGCGCAGACACGTTCAAGGAGAGATATGTCCGGGCATTCCAAGTGGGCGACAACCAAGCACAAGAAGGCGGCGATCGACGCCAAGCGCGCGAAGTCGTGGGCGAAGCTCATTAAGAACATCGAGGTCGCGGCGCGCATGGGCGGGCCGGATGAGGCCGGGAACCCGACGCTGTTCGACGCGGTGCTGAAGGCGAAGAAGACGTCGGTCCCGAAGGACAACATCGAGCGCGCCATCAAGCGCGGCGCGGGAATCGGCGGCGAGGCCGTCGAGTACACGACGATCATGTACGAGGCCTACGGCCAGGGCGGCACCGCGATCCTCATCGAGTGCCTCACGGACAACAAGAACCGCGCCGCGGCCGAGGTGCGCACGATCGTCACCCGCAACGGCGGCAACATGGCCGACCCGGGCAGCGTGTCGTTCAACTTCGAGCGCAAGGGCGTCATCATCGTTCCGTCCGAGTCGGCGAGCGAGGACGACGTCATGCTCGCCGCGCTCGACGCGGGCGCCCAGGAGATCGAGCCGCACCCAGAGGGCTTCGAGGTCGTCACCGAGGCGAGCGACATGGTCGCCGTGCGCACGGCGCTCGTCGATGCTGGAATCGAGTACAACTCGGCGGACGCCGAGTTCGTCGCGGGCGTCAAGGTCCCGCTCGACGCCGAGACGGCCCGCAAGGTGCTCAAGCTCATCGACGCGCTCGAGGACAGCGACGACGTGCAGAACGTGTTCACGAACCTCGACCTGAGCGACGAGGTGCAGGCGGAGCTCGCCGACGACGAGGACTGACGCCTCGCACGAAACGCCCCGCGGTTGCCTTCGGGCGACCACGGGGCGTTTAGTTTGGGGAGCATGACGACGCGCGTTCTCGGAATCGATCCCGGCCTCACCCGGTGCGGGGTCGGCGTCGTGGACGTCGAGCGCGACCGGCGCGCCCGGCTCGTCCACGTCGGCGTCATCCGCTCTCCGGCCGATGAGGATCCCGGGGTCCGCCTGGCGATGATCGCGGCGGGGATCCGCGCCGTCCTCGACGAGCACACGCCCGACGTCGCGGCGGTCGAGCGCGTGTTCGCCCAGCACAACGTCGCCTCCGTCATGGGTACCGCGCAGGCCTCCGGCGTCGCGCTGATGCTCGCGGCGGAGCGCGGTCTGCCGACCGCCACCCATACGCCGAGCGAGGTCAAGGCCGCGATCACGGGGTACGGGTCCGCCGACAAGGCCCAGGTGCAGCACATGGTCGCCCGCGTGCTGGGGCTGCCGGAGGCGCCGCAGCCCGCTGACGCCGCCGACGCCCTGGCGATCGCCCTCTGCCACGCGTGGCGATCCGGTTCCGTCCCCGCCGCCGAGGCGATGTCCTCCACGCCCGCGCAGCGCGCGTGGGCCGAGGCGGAGAAGCGGTCGCGTGTCGCTCGAACATATGTCCGAACGCCCCGCTAGGGTGGAACGATGATCGCCTCAGTCCGCGGAACCGTGCTGTCCGCCCGCGCCGACGACGTCATTATCGAGGCCGCGGGCATCGGTTACGCGGTCGCGTGTCCGCCGGACGTGGCGCGCGCCGCCCGCGTCGGCGAAGAGCTCCTCCTCCACACCCACCTCATCGTGCGCGAGGACGCCATGAGCCTCGTGGGCTTCGCCTCCCGGGAGGAGCTCGACGTGTTCGCGATCCTCCTCAGCGTCACGGGGGTCGGGCCCAAGTCGGCGCTCGGCGTGCTGTCTGGCCTCACGATCGACCAGATCGCGGAGGCGGTCGCTGCCGACGACGACAAGCCGTTCCGCAAGGTCAGCGGGATCGGACCGAAGACGGCCAAGCTCATCGCCCTGCAGCTCCAGGGCCGGATCGCGCCGCCCGCGGCGCCGGCCCCGGCGGCGCGGACGCCGGTCGCGGCCGACGCGCAGGTTGTCGCGGCGCTCGTCGGCCTTGGCTGGCCCGAGCGCACGGCCGCGGAGGCCGTGGCGGGCGTCGCGGAGGGGGCGTCGGACGCCGACCGCGCGTCGGTCCCGGCGCTCTTGCGCCTGACGCTCGCCGAGCTCGGCCCGGCGCGCCAGGGGGCCGAGCGTGTCTGACGACGTCGTGTCGCCCGAACCGCTCGGCGACTCGGAGCTGGCGGTCGAGGGCGCCCTGCGCCCCCAGAGCCTCGGCGACTTCGTCGGCCAGCAGAAGGTGCGCGGTCAGCTTCAGCTCCTCCTCGATGCGGCGGGCCTCCAGGCGCGAACGCCGGACCACATCCTGCTCGCGGGCCCTCCGGGGCTCGGCAAGACGACGCTCGCCATGATCGTCGCCCACGAGTCGGGGCGCCCCTTGCGGATGTCGAGCGGCCCGGCGATTCAGCACGCGGGCGACCTCGCGGCCCTGCTGTCGAGCCTCACGCCGGGGGAGGTGCTGTTCATCGACGAGATCCACCGCATGGCGCGCTCCGCGGAGGAGATGCTGTACCTCGCGATGGAGGACTTCCGTATCGACATCATGGTCGGCAAGGGCGCCGGCGCCACCTCCATTCCCCTCGACCTGGCGCCGTTCACCCTGGTCGGCGCGACAACGCGTTCGGGACTCCTGCCCAACCCGCTGCGCGACCGCTTCGGCTTTACGGCGCACCTCGAGTACTACGACGCGCACGAGCTCGAGCGCGTCGTCGACCGCTCGGCGCGCGTGCTCGGGATCGACCTGACCGCGGACGAACGCCACGAGATCGCGCGGCGCTCGCGCGGGACCCCGCGTATCGCGAATCGCCTCCTCCGGCGCGTGCGGGACTGGGCGCTCGTGCACGCGGGCGACCGCGAGCCGGGACTGGCCGGGGTCCGGGCGGCGCTCGAGCTGTACGACGTCGACGCCATCGGGCTCGACCGGCTTGATCGCGCGGTGCTGGACGCCCTCGTCCGGCGCTTCCGCGGCGGCCCTGTCGGCCTGTCGACCCTGTCGGTCACCGTCGGCGAGGAGTCCGACACCGTGGAGAGCGTCGTCGAGCCCTATCTCGTCCGCATCGGTTTCATGGCGCGCACGCCGCGCGGGCGTGTCGCGACGCCCGAGGCGTATGCGCACCTGGGCGTGCCGCACGGCGAGGATCCGCGACTTGTCGATGGCCTATAATCGTCGGGATGCGCCGGGGCTTCTCCGGCGTCTTCTCTCGTCGCGGACACGCGCCGCATACCCTCGGATCCCCTACGAAAGGTCCACTGCGCATTATGGACATCCTTCTCCTCGTCGTCGCGGGCGCGCTTCTCATCTTCATGTTCTGGAGCTCCAGCCGCCGCCGCAAGAAGATGCAGGAGGAGGAGCACAAGCGTCAGCAGCAGCTCGTTCCGGGGGCGCCCGTAATGACCCGCTCGGGCCTGTACGGCACGCTCGTGGCCTTCGACGCCGATGACCTCACGAAGCACGCCGTGATCGAGATCGCGCCGGGCGTCAACATCGAGGTGCACGCGCAGACCGTCACGCTCGACCCGGCCACCGACGAGCCCCTGGCGGAGGACGAGGTCGACGAGGAGCCCCTCGCGCAGGACGAGATCGTCGAGCACGACGCGGCCGACGACCGCCGCGACGACGAGACCAAGCGGGACTGAGCGCCGGGGGCCCCGGGCCCCCTCGCCGGCTCCTCCCGACAACCGAACTACGAAGGCGATTCGTCGTGGCGACACCCACTCCCACGCGCCGTGCTTGGCGCGCACTTCTCGGCCTGCTCGCGGTTACCGCGGTGCTCTTCGGCGCGAACGCGCTGGGGGTGCACGTCTTTAAAGAGGGGACCTGGGTCCCCGAGCTCGCGCTCGACCTCCAGGGCGGCACGCAGATCATCATGCAGGCCGACACCGACGGCGAGACGCCGTCGGCGGAGCAGATGCAGCAGGCGGTCGAGATCATCCGGCAGCGCGTCGACGCCTCGGGCGTGGCCGAGGCCCAGGTGACCACGCAGGGAGCGGACAACATCGTCGTCCAGATCCCCGGCAACGCCTCGGAGGAGACGCGCGAGCGGATCGAGGCGAGCGCGCAGATGCAGCTGCGCCCCGTCCTCTACGCGGCCGACCCCGCCACGTCGTTCGTGGGAGAGGACGGCGAGTCGACGCCGTACCCGACGCCCGATCCCTCGCTCAACGCGACGCCGACCGTCGAGCCGACCACCGCGAGCGACACCGCCTGGGTGACGGACGCGCTGTGGGCCGAGATGCTCGCCTACGACTGCACGAGCGAGGACAACGATCCCGCGCACGCGCCGGCGGACGAGCCGCTCATCACCTGCGACACGGCGGGTGCCGCGAAGTACATCCTCGGGCCCGTCGAGCTCGACGGGAGCGCGATCGACGACGCGCAGCCCGCGCTCACGCAGAACGGCGTCTGGGCCGTCCAGATCGACTTCGACTCCGAGGGCACGAGCGTCTTCGGCGACATCAGCCAGCGGCTGTACAACCTCCAGAGCCCGCAGAACCAGTTCGCGTTCGTGCTGGACGGCGCGGTCATCTCCGCGCCCTCCATGGACGCGGTCATCACCAACGGCCAGCCACAGATCTCGGGAACCGGCATCACCGAGGACTCCGCCAAGGTCCTCGCCGACCAGCTCCGCTTCGGCGCGCTCCCCATGAGCTTCGAGGTCGTCTCCAGCGACACGATCTCCGCGACGCTCGGTTCGCAGCAGCTCCAGATTGGCCTGATCGCCGGCCTCATCGGGCTCGCGCTGGTCGCACTGTGGGTCGTGCTGGTCAGCTACCGCGCGCTCGGGTTCGTGATCATCGCCTCGCTCGTGGTGATGGCCGTGCTCACCTACGTGCTCCTGTGCATCCTGTCGTGGCGCATCGACTACCGGCTCTCGCTGGCCGGCGTCGCCGGACTCATCGTGACGATCGGATTCACGGCCGACTCCTTCATCGTCTATTTCGAGCGGATCCGCGACGAGCTTCGGGACGGCAAGACCGCGACCGCGGCCGTCGAGGACGGCTGGCTCCGCGCCCGCCGCACGATCTTCATCTCGAAGTCGATCAACGTGCTCGCCGCCGTCGTGCTGTACATCCTCGCCGACGCGACCGTGAAGGGCTTCGCGTTCACGCTGGGCCTCACGACGCTCCTCGACATCTTCATCTTCATCGCGTTCACGCATCCCGTGATGCAGCTCCTCGTGCGCACCCCGTTCTTCGGCGGCGGGCACCCACTCTCGGGCCTCGACCCCGCGGCGCTCGGCGCCGTGTACCGGGGGCGCGCGCGGTTCCGCACGGCCCCCGCCACGCCGCGCTCGCAGCGCTCGCGCGGCGAGGCGGCGAAACGGCAGACGATCGCCGAGCGCAAACTGGCGGAACAGCTCCGGGCGCAAGATACGACAACCCCGAGCGGGGAGGGTGAGAAGTAATGCGCTCCATGAATGAGCTCGGCAACGACCTCTACACCGGCAAGACGTCGATCCCGTTCGTGGGGCGGCGCCGGCTCTGGTTCCTCATCGCGATCGTCCTGGTCGTCATCTCCGCGATCGCGCCGTTTGCGCGCGGCGTCGAGTTCTCGATCGAGTTCACGGGCGGATCCCAATTCACGATCTCCGCGCCGGAGACGATCGAACAGTCGATCGCCACGGAGACGGTCGAGGAGTTCGCGCCGGGCGCCGAGTCCAGCGTGACCGTCGTCGGGGACGCCGACGTGCGCGTGCAGACCTCGTCGCTCGGGAATGACGAGACGCGCGAGCTCGCCGCCGCGCTCGCCGACGCCTACGGCGTGCCGGCCGACCAAGTCACCGACTCGTTTATCGGCCCGACGTGGGGCGCGCAGGTCACGAACCAGTCGCTCTGGGGCCTCGCGATCTTCCTCGCCCTGACGTTCCTCATCCTCGCGATCTACTTCCGCACGTGGAAGATGTCGGTCGCGGCCATCGTCGGCCTGGTCGACGTGCTCGTCGTCACGATCGGGATCTACTCGCTCGCGGGCTTCCAGATCTCGCCATCGGCCGTCATCGGATTCCTCACGATCCTCGCGTACTCGCTCTACGACACCACCGTCGTGTTCGACAAGATCCGCGAGAACACGCAGGACGAGATGGGCGGGCGTACCTTCGGCGACTCCGTGAACCTGGCGGTCAACCAGACCCTGATCCGCTCGATAAACACCTCCGTCGTCGCGGCGCTCCCCGTGGCCGCGATCCTGTTCATCGGCGTGTTCGGCATGGGGGCCGAAACCCTCAGCGACATCTCGCTGTCGATCTTCGTCGGAATCGTCGTCGCGACGTACTCGACGCTGTTCGTCGCGGCGCCGCTGTACTCGTGGCTGCGCGAGCGCGAGCCGGAGATCGCCCAGCGCGACCGCCGGATCCGCGAGCAGTCCGACGTCGCGGACGCCTAGGATAGGCGCATGACGGAGGCATTCGGGCCCGGACGGGCGGTACGACGTGGCTGACACGCTCTCGACCCCGCCGTCCGGCCCGAGCCTCCGCTGGCTCGTGCCGCGCATCTTCACGCGGGCGAAGCCGCAGGCCGGCGTTCAGCGCCTCGTCGACACGGTCCGTCAGAACCACCCGCGCGGCGACCTGCAGATCGTTCACAAGGCGTACCGCGTCGCCGAGGAAAAGCACCGCGGCCAGAAGCGGCAGAGCGGTGAGCCTTACATCACGCACCCGCTCGCGGTCGCGCAGATCCTCGCCGAGCTCGGCCTCGGCCCCCGCGCCATCGCGGCCGCGCTGCTCCACGACACGGTCGAGGACACGGGCTACCCGCTCGACGAGCTCACGGCCGAGTTCGGCGACGAGGTCGCGCTCCTCGTGGACGGCGTCACCAAGCTCGACAAGGTGAAGTACGGCGAGAGCGCGCAGGCCGAGACGGTGCGCAAGATGATCGTCGCGATGTCGAAGGACGTCCGAGTCCTCGTCATCAAGCTGGCCGACCGCCTCCACAACGCCCGCACGTGGGGCTTCGTCCCGCCCGAGAAGGCGAAGAAGAAGGCGACGGAGACCCTCGAGATCTACGCGCCGCTCGCGCATCGCCTCGGTATTGCCGCGATCAAGAGCGAGCTCGAGGACCTCTCGTTCGCCGTGCTGTACCCCAAGATCTACAACGAGATCGACAGCCTCGTGAAGCAGCGCACCCCGCAGCGCGAGCAGTACGTGCAGAAGGTCATCGATGAGGTCGGGCGCGACCTCGCCGAACTGCGGATCCGGGGAACGGTGTCGGGCCGCCCCAAGCAGCTGTACTCCGTGTATCAGAAGATGGTCGTCCGCGGCCGCGAGTTCGACGACATCTACGACCTCATCGGGATCCGCACGATCGTGCAGACGGTGCGCGACTGCTACGCCGTCCTTGGGGCGATCCACGCCCGCTGGACGCCGCTACCCGGGCGCTTCAAGGACTACATCGCGACGCCGAAGTTCAACCTCTATCGGTCCCTCCACACGACCGTGATCGGACCGGGCGGCCGCACGGTCGAGATCCAGATCCGCACGCAGGAGATGCACCAGCAGGCCGAGTACGGCGTCGCGGCGCACTGGATGTACAAGGAGCGCATGCAGGCGGCGGGCGGGAAGCCCGACGAGCGCGCCTCCGGCCAGGACATGGCGTGGATCGCCCGGCTCAGCGACTGGCAGGCCGAGACGAAGGATCCGGGGGAGTTCCTCGACTCTCTCCGATTCGAGATCGGCGCCAAGGAGGTGTACGTCTTCACCCCCAAGGGCCGCGTGATCGGGCTTCCGACGGGGGCGTCGCCCGTGGACTTCGCGTTCGCGGTGCACACCGAGATCGGCTATCGCACGATGGGCGCGAAGGTCAACGGCCGCCTCGTCCCGCTCGAGACCGAGCTGCAGTCCGGCGATGTCGTCGAGGTCTTCACGTCGAAGAATCCCGACGCGGGCCCGAGCCAGGACTGGCTCGGGTTCGTCAAGAGCACCCGCGCGCGCAATAAGATCCGCGCGTGGTTCACCAAGGAGCGCCGCGAGGAGGCGATCGAGCAGGGCAAGGAGGGCATCGCGCGCGCGATGCGCCGCCACAACCTCTCCTTCGCCCGCCTCAAGGAGGCGCTGCCCGAGGTCGCGGCCGACATGCACTACGACGACATCTCGGCGCTCTACGCCGCGGTCGGGGAGGGGCATGTCTCCACGCAGTCCGTGCTCGAGAAGGTGCAGGCCGCCCTCAGCGATGCCGAGCCGGCGTCGGGCGCCCTGGACCTGCCGCCGACCGCGAGCCAGCGCCCGCGCGCGGGCGACTCCGGGGTGCTCGTGCGCGGGGCCTCCGACATCCTCGTGAAGCTCGCGAAGTGCTGCACACCGGTGCCCGGCGACGAGATCGTCGGCTTCGTCACGCGGGGGAGCGGCGTCTCCGTCCACCGCGCGGACTGCACGAACGTCCGCGCGCTGGGCGACGAACCGGACCGCATGATCGACGTCGAATGGGCGCCGTCGACGAAGGCCGTCTTCCTCGTCCACATCCAGGTCGAGGCGCTCGACCGCGGCGGCCTCCTGAGCGACATCACGCGGGTGCTCAGCGAGCACCACGTGAACATCCTCTCGGCGTCCGTGCAGACGACGAGGAACCGCCTCGCTCTCAGCCGGTACGTGTTCGAGATGGGGGACACGGTGCACCTCGACCGGGTGCTGAACGCCGTGCGCCGGATCGAGGGCGTCTACGACGTCTACCGCGTCACCTCCTCCTGAGCGCCCGCTCGATGTCGCCGCGCAGCCGCGCGGTGAACCGGAGGCCGCGCTTGTCGGCCAGCCACGCGAGCGTCTCCCGGGCCCCCTCGGCGCGATCCGCGCACGCGTCGAGGGCCGTGCGCGCCTCGCGGTCGGACGGATCCCCGTAGGCGCGGCGCGCAAGGTCGTACCAGGTGCGGGGAAAGGACGACACGGCGATCCCTCCGAGGCGCACGACGTCCCCCGCGGGGAGCGGCCACTCGTGGATGACCAGGTCGCCGCGCCACGTGCGCCGCGGCGTACGCCCCTCGAGCGCCTGCGCGTGATGGCGCGGGGGTTCGCCGGGCAGGAGCCCGTGGATCCAGGCCGCCGTCACGCCCACGGCCACGCAGCCCGGCGGCAACCAGCCGTCGAGGGCGCTCGCGCGCACCGCCGGAGAAGCCGGAACCCCGCGTGGCGCGTACGCGTCACGGGCGACCGGGACGAGGTCGCCGTCCAGTCGGCAGGCGCTGATCTCGGCGACCGAGAGCGCCAGGCCGGGGCGGAATGCGAGAGGGGGCACGCCACGATTGTGTCGTGACGCGCCCCCTCGTGGGAATGCCTGTGGAGAACCGGTCAGCCGCCGATGGCGCGCAGCCAGGCGGTGCGCGCGTCGATGGCCTCCTGCGCCTCCGCCGCGGCCTTCTCGTCGCCCGCGGCGCGTGCCGCATCGCGCTCGGCCTCGAACTCGGCGAGCGACTCGCGCAGCTGCGCACCCATGTCGTTGGCGCGGGCCTTCGTCTCGGGGTTGTTGCGCTTCCAGTCCACGTCCTCGCGGTCCTTGAGTGCGAGCTCGATGCGGCGCATGCGGCCATCCAGGTCGCGCTCCGTGTCGCGCGGGAAGATGCGCCCGACCTCGTCCCAGCGGCGCTGGATCGACGTCAGGGTGGCGCGTGCCTGCTTCAGGTCGGCGATGTCGGCCACGGCCTTCGCCTCCTCCAGCAGCGCCTCGCGCTCGGCGATCCGCGGCGCCGACTCCGCCTCTTCCTCGGCGCTGCGCGAAGCGCGCGCCTGGTAGAGCACGTCGCCCGCGGCCTTGAACCGCGCCCACAGCGCGTCGTCGGCCTTGCGGCCGGCGCGGCCGGCGTTCTTCCACTCGTCGAGGAGGGCACGGTAGGCGGGGATCCCGTCCTCGCCCTGCGACTGCAGCGCCTCGGCGCGCTCGATGATGCGGGTCTTCTGCGTCTTCGCGGCCTTGTGGGCCTCGTCGAGGTCCGCGAAGAACGCGCGGCGCGAGCGCTCGACGCTGGAGCGCGCGTCGCGGAAGCGCTTCCAGAGCGCCTGCGCCGTCGACTTGGGCAGGCGGGGGCCGGTCTTCTGGTGCGCCTGCCACGCGGCGAACAGCTCGCCGAGCTCCGCGGTCGCCTGCTTCCACTGGATGGTCTGCGGGTCGCGCGCCGCGAGCGTCTCGACCTTCTCGACGATGACCGTGCGCTCGGCGATCGCCTCGTCGACGAGCGCGCGCTGGCGCGCCGCTTCCTCGGCGCTCGCCTCGGCAAGCTGGTCGATCATCGTCGTGAGGCGAGCCTCGAGGGCGGCAAGGTCACCCACGGCCGCCGCGCCGACGACATCGGCGCGCAGCTGCGTCGCCTGCTGGCGCAGGTCGGCCGCCGACGCGCCGCCGGCCTGGTGGCGCTGCTCGATGGCCGCCACCTTGAACGCGAGGTCCTCGAACTTGCGCACGTAGTACTGCAGCGCCTCGTCGTGGGTGCCGTCGGGGTACTCGCCGACGGGTCGCCAGGCCTCGCCCTCGCGCACCTCCACGACGCCGTTCTCGTCGACCCGACCCCACTCGCTGGCGTTCTGCGCCTCGGGGACGACCGCGGGCACGACGGCGGGCGCATCCTCGGCGGCGATGGGGCGTACGGCCGGCTTCGGCCGCTTCGCGAACGCCGCGGGGCTCGGGACGGGTCCCGGCGTGGGCGCGGCGGGAGTGCTGTCGTTTTCGGGGGTGTGGTCGGGCGTCGACACGGGAGGCTCCTTAGCGCGGTGTCCGCGGGAAGGGGGAAAGGGACGCGCCCAGCCTAGTACGCCGGACGGCGAGCGGAAGGCCCCGCGCGGATCCGTTCCGCACGCCCTCGCGCGCGCCGCGTAGGCTGGGGCGGATGAACTCCTCCGGCGCGCTCTTCCAGGGGCAGACCCCGCTCGCGGTGCGCATGCGCCCGAACGCGCTCTCGGAGGTCGCCGGGCAGCAGCACCTGCTCCGGCCGGGCTCGCCGATCGTGCAGCTTGCGGATCCCGACGCCACCCGCGCGGGCACCGTGTCGGTCATCCTGTGGGGGCCGCCGGGGACGGGCAAGACGACGCTCGCGCAGGCCATCGCCCGGTCGTCGGGCCGGCGGTTCGTCGAGCTCAGCGCGATCACCGCCGGCGTCAAGGACGTGCGCGAGGTGATGCAGCAGGCGCTCGACCAGCGCGACCTCTACGGGCAGACGACCATCCTGTTCCTCGACGAGATCCATCGCTTCACGAAGGCGCAGCAGGACGCGCTGCTGCCCGGCGTCGAGAACGGCTGGGTGATCCTCATCGCGGCCACGACGGAGAACCCGTCCTTCTCGGTTATCTCCCCGCTACTGTCGCGCTCGCTCATGCTCACGCTGCAGCCGCTCACGGACGCCGACCTCAGCCTGCTCATCGATCGCGCGGTGTCGGACGCGCGGGGCCTCGCGGGCGCCGTGCGGCTCGAGGACGACGCGCGCGCCGCCATCGTGCAGCTCTCCTCCGGCGACGCGCGCCGCGCGCTCACCGCGCTCGAGGCCGCGGCCGCCCTGGCCGCCACGGACGACGGCGACGAGGTCGTCGTCACGCCCGCTCACGTCGAGCAGGCGGTGGACCGGGCCCTCCTGCGGTACGACCGGCAGGGCGACCAGCACTACGACGTCATCAGCGCCTTCATCAAGTCGATCCGCGGGTCCGACCCGGACGCCGCCGTGCACTACCTCGCGCGGATGATCGAGGCGGGGGAGGATCCGCGATTCATCGCGCGCCGCCTCGTCGTGCACGCCGCCGAGGACATCGGAATGGCGGATCCGCGCGCGCTGCAGATCGCCGTCGCCGCCGCGGACACCGTGCAGCTCATCGGCATGCCCGAGGCGCGGATCCCCCTCGCCGAGGCGACGATCTACCTGGCCACGGCACCGAAGTCGCCGGCGGTCATTCGCGCGATCGACGCCGCGCTCGCGGACGTGCGCGCGGGGCGCATGGGCCCCGTTCCGATCCACCTCCGCGACGCGCACTACGCCGGCGCGAAGCGCCTCGGCCACGGCAAGGGGTACCGCTACCCGCACGACGACGAGCGGGGCGTGGTGACCCAGCAGTACCTCCCCGATGCGCTGCGGGGGACGCGGTACTACGCGCCCACGGCGCACGGGAACGAGCGCGCCGTCTCCGAGGCCATCGAGCGCCTGCGGCGGATCGTCGGCGACTGACGGACTCTGGTAGGATTGCGGGGCTCGAAGTCCGAGCACATCCCCTTCACATTTCCAGCGGGCAGTCCGGCGTACGCCCGCGCGCGGAAGAAGGCGGAATGTACGCCCGTGACGCCGCGATACCGCGGCACGTGAAAGGAACACCATGGTCACCAAGGCACAGGACCGCCGTAAGGTCCGCCTGTCCCGCGCGCTCGGCGTGGCGCTGACGCCCAAGGCGGCGCGCTACCTCGAGAAGCGTCCGTACGGCCCCGGCCAGCACGGTCGCACGAAGCGCAAGGCCGACAGCGACTACGCCGTCCGCCTCCGCGAGAAGCAGCGTCTGCGCGAGCAGTACGGCATCCGCGAGAAGCAGCTGCGCATCGCGTTCAACGAGGCCAACCGTACCGACGGCCTGACGGGTGAGAACCTCGTCGAGCTGCTCGAGATGCGTCTCGACGCGCTCGTGCTGCGCTCGGGCTTCGCCCGCACGACGGCGCAGGCGCGCCAGTTCGTCGTCCACCGCCACATCCTTGTCGACGGCAAGATCGTGGACCGCCCGTCCTTCCGCGTGAAGCCGGGCCAGACGATCGAGGTCAAGGCGAAGAGCGAGGGCATCGAGCCGTTCCAGGTGGCGGCCGCCGGCGGTCACGCCGAGGTCCTGCCCGCCGTTCCGGGCTACCTCGAGGTCCAGCTCGACAAGCTCCAGGCCAAGCTCGTCGCGCGCCCCAAGCGCGCCGAGGTGCCCGTCCAGTGTGACGTGCAGCTCGTCGTCGAGTACTACGCCGCTCGCTAATCGGCGCACCCGGGAGGGCGCCGCGGACCTCGCGTCCGCGGCGCCCTTCGCGTTCCCGCCGCACGGAGCACCTAGGATAAAAAGACCGCCCGCTCGCGACCTGATGGAGATGACATGAAGAACGTGCTGTGGTTCCTGCTCGGCATCGTGGGCGGCTTCGTCGCCGCGCACTTCATGAACAAGGACCCGCGCGGCAACGAGCTGCTTGCCTCGATCGACGCGCGCATCAGCGGCTTCACCGACACGCTGGCTCAGGCGTACCACGCGGAAGTCGCGCGCGAGTCCGCGCACTGACCCCTCCCGCTTTTTCGACCTCGCGCGCGCCGGCGGGCGCGCACACGCATCACCCAAGGAACAGCCTCCCCCATGAAGACCGCGGACATCGCGCAGCGCTACCTCGACTACTTCGCGAAGAACGACCACACGATCGTTCCTTCCGCATCTCTCGTCAGCGACGACCCGTCGATCCTGTTCACGATCGCCGGCATGGTGCCGTTCATCCCGCACTTCACGGGCGTCGTGCCGGCCCCGCACCCTCGGATCGCGGACGTGCAGAAGTGCATTCGCACGAACGACATCGAAGAGGTCGGCAAGACCGCGCGCCACGGCACGTTCTTCCAAATGATGGGGAACTGGTCGTTTGGGGACTATTTCAAGGAGGGCGCGATCACGCACGCCTGGGCGCTACTGACGACGCCCGAGAGCGAGGGCGGCCTCGGATTCTCGCCCGATGACCTCTGGGTCACGGTCTACGAGACGGACGACGAGGCGGCCGAAATCTGGCAGCGCGTCGCGGGCCTGCCCACCGAGCGGATCCAGCGGATGGGGCGCGAGGACAACTACTGGCACACAGGACAGCCGGGCCCCGGCGGCCCCTGCTCGGAGATCTACTACGACCGCGGTCCCGCCTACGGGCCCGATGGCGGCCCGGCGGTCGACGACTCCCGTTTTCTCGAGATCTGGAACCTCGTGTTCATGCAGGACCAGATCGACAACGTCCGGTCGAAGGTCGACTTCGACATCGTGGGGCAGCTGCCGAACAAGAACATCGACACCGGCATGGGGCTCGAGCGCGTGGCCTTCATCAAGCAGGGCGTCGAGAACATGTACGAGACCGATCAGGTCCGCCCCGTGCTCGATGCCGCCAGCCGGCTGAGCGGGCGCGCCTACGGCGAGGACCGCGAGGACGACGTCCGGTTCCGCATCGTGGCCGATCACGTGCGGTCCGCACTCATGCTCCTCAGTGACGGCGTGACGCCGTCGAACGAGGGACGCGGCTATATCCTGCGGCGCCTGATGCGGCGCGCGATCCGATCCATGCGCCTGCTCGGCGTGGAGGGCGCGACGTTCCCCGAGCTGTTCGTCGCCTCGCGCGACGTCATGAAGGACACCTACCCGGTGCTCGTGACCGATTGGGAGCGCATCTCCGCCTACGCTTTCGCCGAGGAGGAGACGTTCCTGCGGACGCTGTCGTCGGGATCCGCGATCCTGGACGAGGCCGTGGCCGAGGCGCGCCGCGAGGGGCGCGAGGCGCTCGAGGGGGACCGCGCGTTCCTGCTCCACGACACGTACGGCTTCCCCATCGACCTCACGCTCGAGATCGCCGAGGAGGCGGGTCTCGGCGTGGATCGCGCCGCCTTCGACACGCTGATGACTGCGCAGCGCCAGCGAGCCCGGGAGGACGCCCGCAGCCGCAAGAGCCGCATCGCCGACGTCGGCGTCTACAGCGAGTTCCGCGCGCTCGGCGAGACGGGCTTCACGGGCTACGACGACCTTGTCACGGAGTCGCGCGTCCTCGGCCTGCTCGTCGACGGCGCGCCGGCGCAGCGCGCGACCACCGGCCAGATCGCGGAGGTCATCCTCGCCGAGACCGCGCTCTACGCCGAATCCGGCGGCCAGGTCGCCGACAAGGGCACGATCGTCGGCAGCGGGTTCGAGCTGGACGTGCTCGACGTGCAGCGCCCCGTTCCCGGCCTCGTGAGCCACACGGTCGAGGTCACGACGGGCGAGGTGGGCGTCGGCGACGCGGCGACGTCTGTCGTCGACGAGGCCAACCGCCGCCGCGCGCAGCAGGCGCACTCCGCGACGCACCTCGTGCACGCCGCGCTGCGCGACACGCTCGGCTCGGGTGCGACGCAGGCGGGCTCGCTCAACCGCGCGGGCTACCTGCGATTCGACTTCACCTGGGGCCAGGCGCTGTCCGCCGAGACCCGCACCGAGATCGAGGAGATCGCGAACACGGCCGTGCGCGACGGGCTCGAGGTGACGACCCGCGTGATGTCTCTCGACGACGCGAAGGCCGCGGGGGCGATGGCGCTGTTCGGGGAGAAGTACGGCAGCCAGGTGCGGATGGTCGACATCGGCGGGCCGTGGTCGCGAGAGCTGTGTGGCGGCACGCACGTGAAGACCTCCTCGGAGATCGGCCTCATCTCGCTGATCGGCGAGTCGTCCGTCGGCGCGTCAAACCGCCGCGTCGAGGCGCTCGTGGGCCAGGACGCGTTCCGCGAGCTCACGGCCGAGCGCGCCCTCGTCAGCGAGCTGTCCGCGTCACTGAAGACGCCGCGCGACCAGCTCGCGCAGCGCGTCGCGGAGCTGTCGCAGAACCTCCGCGCTGCGGAGAAGCGGATCGCGCAGTTTGAGGCCCGGAAGCTTCAGGAGCGCGTGCCCGAGATCGCGGGGCGCGCGGGGACTGCCGGGCGCACGACCCTCGTCGCCGAGTCCGTGGGCTCCGTGGGATCCGCCGACGATGTCCGCTCGCTCGTCCAGCAGGTCCGCGAGCGGCTGGGCGCGAGCAGTGCCGTCGTCGCGCTCGCGGGCGTGGCCGGCGGTCGCCCCGTCATCGTCGTGGCCACGAACGAGGCGGCCCGCGCAGCCGGCGCGAAGGCCGGGGACCTTGTGCGTCTCGCATCGGCCGCGCTCGGCGGCGGCGGCGGCGGGAAGCCCGACCTCGCGCAGGGCGGCGGCACCGACGCGGCGGCGATCCCCGCGGCCCTCGACGCCGTACGCTCCGCGGTCGCGGGCCTCTGAGGCTCGTGAGCGCATTTCGGCGCGGCGTGCGCCTCGCGGTCGACGTGGGGCGCGCGCGAGTCGGCGTCGCGCGTTGCGACCCGGACGGCATGCTCGCGGTTCCCGTCGAGACGGTGGCGCGGGACGACCGTTCCGTCGCGCGGCTCGCGGAGCTTGCGGGGGAGCACGCCCCGATCGAGATCATGGTCGGGCTTCCGCTCAACATGCGCGGCGAGGACACGCCGTCGACCCAGGACGCGCGCGCGTTCGCGGCCGAACTCGGGGCGGCCCTGCCCGGCACGCCGATTCGCCTCGTCGACGAGCGGCTGAGCACGGTCAGCGCCCACACCGCGCTGCGCCAGGCCGGTCGCTCTCAGAAGAAGTCTCGTAGCATTGTCGACCAGGTTGCGGCGGTGGTCTTCCTCCAGCACGCGATCGACACCGAGAAGCGCCTGGGCACCGCGCCCGGCGAGGTACTTGCGCCCGGCGAGGAGTAGCAGGCCCGAATGAGCGAATCCGAACCCCGTCCCGACGCGCCCCTGACCCGGCGCGAACTGCGCGCGCGCCGGCTCCGCGAGTCCGGTGACGCCCCGCGCGGAGACACGGCGGCGCCCGGGGCCGGATCCGTGCCGGAGGTGCCGACGGCGGGGCCCGAGGCACCCGCGACCGGTCCCGGGGAGGCGCCCGGGCCGTTCGTCACGGCCGCGTTGAACGTCGAGGCGGCCAGGCGGCGCGTGCCCGCCTCGGATCCGCTGGGCCCCGCGAACCCGCAGCCCCGCCGCGACGCGTCCGCCCCGTCCGCGCCGAGCGACGATGCTTCTCGCCGCCCCGCGCCCGGCGCGCGGCCGGCGTCGGATGCGCCTGCGTCCGCCGCGGGGGCCCGGGAACCGGCCGCGGCGTCCGCCCCGGCGGCAGAGCCACACCCCGACCGGGCGCACGACGGCAACGCGCCCCACGAGGAGCACGACGGCATCGGATCGCTCTTCGGCCCGGAACACGACGCGGCGCGCGGGCGCGAGGCGAAGGGGCGTCGGCGCCGGCGCGGCGGCTGCCTCGTGGCGCTCGCGGTCATCCTCGGCCTCCTCGCGGCCGTCGTGGGCGGCGGGTGGTGGGCGCTGGCCACGTTCGCGGACAGCGAGATCGGCCAGCGCGTGCAGCAGGTGCTGGGGATCAACCAGGAGCCGACCGAGTACGAGTCGGGGATCGCCACCGGCAGCGCGGAGATCCAAATCGTCGCGGGCGACACCGGCTGGGAGGTCTCCCAGAAGCTCCACGAGGCGGGCGTGACGCTGACGGAGTCCGCGTTCTACGACATGCTCGTGGGCGCACAGCTCAACCCGGAATTCCAGCCCGGCGTGTACCAGCTGCAGCAACAGATGACGTCCGCCGCGGCGCTGACCGCCCTGGAGGATCCGGAGAACCGGATCGACAACGCCGTGCTCGTCACGGAGGGGTCTTTCGCGCGCGACGCGCTCGAGACAATCTCGGAGGTCATGGAGATCCCGCTCGAGGAGCTCCAGGCGGCCGCCGACGACTACACCGCGTTCGGCGTGCCCGCCGAAGCGCCGTCCATCGAGGGCTTCCTCTTCCCGGCGACGTACACCTTCGACCCCGACGCGACCGCCGAGGACGTTATTCAGACCCTCGTGGACGAGATGTTCGATCGGCTCGACGCGCTCGGCGTCGCGGAGGAGGACCGCCTCGAGGTGCTCACGATGGCCGCGCTCGTGCAGCGCGAGGCGGGCGGTGAGGACGACATGCCGAAGATCGCGCGCGTGTTCGTCAACCGGATCGACGAGGGCATGCTCCTGCAGTCGGACGCCACCGTGGCCTACGGGGCCGACAGCACGCACACCGTCTGGACCACGGACGAGCAGCGCGCCGACGCCTCGAACCCATACAACACCTACGTGCACGAGGGGCTGCCCGTCGGCCCCATCGGTCTGCCGGGCGAGGCGGCGATTCGGGCCGCCATCGAACCGGCCGACGGAAACTGGCTCTACTTCGTTCCGGTGAACCTCGAAACCGGCGAGACGGTGTTCTCGGCCACGCTCGAGGAGCACGAGGCCGCCACCGCCAGGCTCCGGGAGTGGTGCCAGGAGAGCGACGAGAACGCGGCCTACTGTGAGTGACGCCGCGCTCGAGGTGTGGGGGAGCCCCATCTCCCACAGCCGCTCGCCCGAGTTGCACGGCGCGGCCTACGCCGCGCTCGGCCTGGACTGGTCCTTCTCGCGCCGGGAGGTCACACAGGCTTCCTTCGCCGACGAGCTGCGCGGATCCGCCTGCCGCGGTCTCGCGCTGACCTACCCGCTCAAGGAAACCGCCTACGCGGCGGCCGGCTGGCGCGATCCACGCGCGCGGGCGACGGGGGTGGCGAACACCCTGCTCCTCACGGACGACGCGCCCCGCGCCTTTAACACGGACGTCGCCGGTCTCGCGGCCGCGATCCGCGAGACCGGCGCCGACGTGTCGGCCGTGCGCATCGTCGGAGCCGGCGCGACCGCGACGTCGGCGCTGGCGGCGGCGGAGGAACTGGGCGCCGAGCGCATCGAGATCGCGGCGCGCCGCGCCGAGCGGGCCCGGGCGGTCGTGGCGACGGCGCGGGGGCGGCACGCGCGAGCGGCGTCCCTCGCGGACGCGACCGCGCCCGTGACGCTGACGATCTCCACCCTGCCGGGCGGCACGGCCCTCCCGCCCGACGTCGCCGCGCGCCTCGCCGCCGCCGGCGGCACCCTCTACGACGTCGCCTACAGCCCCTGGCCGACGCCGCTCGCCGGCGGCGCCTGGGAGGCGACTCACCACGGCCTCGGGATGCTCCTGCACCAGGCCGTGGCGCAGGTGCGCGTCTTCGTGACGGGCGACCCCGATACCCCGCTTCCGGGCGAGCCGGGCGTCGTCGCCGCGATGCGTGCTGCGCTGGCGGGGTAGCGCCGGTTCGGCGCCGCGGCCGGTGTGGCCGTAGGCTGGGAGCATGCTCCGTGTGCTCACGGCCGGCGAATCGCACGGCCCCGAACTCGTCGCCATTGTCGAGGGTCTCCCCTCGGGCGTTCCCGTCTCCCCGCAGGATATCCAGGACGACCTGCAGCGCCGCAAGCTCGGCTACGGCCGCGGTTCCCGCATGAAGTTCGAACAGGACGAGCTGACGATCTCGAGCGGCGTCGTCCACGGCTACACGCTGGGCAGCCCGATCGCGCTGCGCGTCGGCAACACGGAATGGCCGAAGTGGACCGAGGTCATGAGCCCGGAGCCGGTGGAGCTGAGCGATCGCTCCCGCGGCCGAGGCGCGCCGCTGACGCGTCCCCGGCCCGGTCACGCGGACCTCGTCGGAATGCAGAAGTATGCGTTCGACGAGGCGCGGCCCATCCTGGAGCGCGCGAGCGCTCGCGAGACCGCCGCGCGCGTCGCGCTCGGCGCCGTCGCCCGCAAGTTCCTCGGCGAGCTGGGCATCCGCCTCGTCAGCCACACACTGTCGATCGGGCCCGTACGCGCCCCCGAGGACGCGCCCGTTCCGACGCCGGACGACGTCGCGGCGCTCGACGCGGATCCGCTGCGCTGCCTCGACGCGGCGACGAGCGAGCGGATGGTCGCGGAGATCGACGACGCGCGCAAGGCCGGCGACACGCTCGGCGGCATCGTCGAGGTGCTCGCGTACGGGCTCCCGCCCGGGCTGGGATCGCACGTGCAGTGGGACCGCCGCCTCGACGCCAAGCTCGCGCAGGCGCTCATGAGTATCCAGGCGATCAAGGGCGTCGAGGTCGGCGACGGGTTCGAGACGACCCGGCGCCGCGGATCGGCCGCGCACGACGCGCTGTACCCCTCCGACGAGGGCGTGGCGCGCGGCAGCGACCGCGCGGGCGGCACCGAGGGCGGAATGTCCACGGGCACGGTGCTGCGGGTGCGCGCGGGGATGAAGCCCATCGCGACCGTGCCGCGCGCGCTCGACACGATCGATACGTCGTCGGGGGAAACGGCCCAGGCGCACCACCAGCGCTCGGACGTCTGCGCCGTCCCGGCGGCGGGCGTCGTCGCGGAGGCCATGGTCGCGCTCACCCTCGCGGACGTCGTCCTGGAAAAGTTCGGCGGCGACTCGGTCGCCGAGACGCGCCGCAACCTCGAGGGCTACCTCGCGGCCATTCCCGACACGCTGCGAACGGCGCCCCACTCGATCCCGCATGAGTGAACGCCCCGCCGTCGTCCTGATCGGGCCGATGGGTGCGGGCAAGTCCAGCATCGGCCGGCGCATCGCCAAACGCCTCGGCCTGCCCTTCACCGACACCGACGCCATGGTCGTGCGCGAGCACGGCCCCATCGCCGACCTGTTCGCGACGCGCGGCGAAGCCGCGTTCCGCGCGATCGAGGCCGACGCGGTCCGGCGCGCCCTCGAGGGCGGCGGCGTTGTCGCCCTCGGCGGCGGCGCCGTGCTCGCCCCCGAGACGCGCTCGGCGCTCGCCGACCACCTCGTCATCCACCTGACCGTCGATGAGAACACCGTCGCGTCGCGGATCCGCGGCGCCAAGCGGCCGCTACTGAACGCGGGCGATCCGCTCGCCGAGTGGCGCCGGATTGCGGCCGAGCGCGCCCCCGTGTACGCCGCGCTGGCGCACGTCACCTACGACACGTCCCAGGGTCCGCTCCGGGACGTCGTCGAGCGCGCCGCCGAGTGGGCCACGCCCCGCCTTCACCCGTCCGAACCGTCTCCCGAAAGCGAGCACCGCCCGTGAGCGACCGCACCGTGATCCCCGTCGCCGGAACGCCCGGTTACGACGTCGTCGTCGGCCGAGGCGGCCGCCACCAGCTGCGCGACGCGCTGCCCCCGGCCGCGCGCAAGGTCCTCATCGTGCACCAGCCCACCCTGGGCGCGATCGTGAACGATCTGCGCGAGGAGCTCCTCGCCGACGGCTCGCTCGAGGTGCTCCTCGCCGAGATCCCCGACGCGGAGTCCGCCAAGCGCGTCGAGGTCGCCGCCTTCCTCTGGCAGATCCTCGGCCAGGCCGACTTCACCCGCACGGACGCGATCGTCGGCTTCGGCGGCGGGGCGGCGACGGACCTCGCCGGCTTCGCGGCCGCGACCTGGCTCCGCGGGGTCGAGGTCGTGCAGATGCCCTCCACCGTGCTCGGCATGGTCGACGCCGCCGTCGGCGGCAAGACCGGCATCAACACCGCCGAGGGTAAGAACCTCGTGGGCGCCTTCTGGTCGCCCCGGACCGTCCTCTGCGACCTGGACCTGCTTGACCCGCTCCCGCGCAACGAGCTCGTCGCGGGGTACGCCGAGGTCGTGAAGGCGGGATTCATTCGCTTCCCCGAGGTCCTCGACATCATCGAGGCCGACCCGGAGCGCGCGGTGGATCCGTCGACCCCCGAGTTCCGCCGCACGATCGAGCTCGCCATCCAGATGAAGGCCGACGTCGTGGGGGAGGACTTCCGCGAGGCCGGCCTGCGCGAGACGCTCAACTACGGCCACACGCTCGGGCACGCCATCGAGCACGCGGAGCGGTACCAGTGGCGCCACGGCGCCGCGGTGTCGATCGGCATGATGTTCGCGGCCGAGCTGTCGCGGCTCGCGGGGCGCCTCGGCGACGACGCGGTGGAGCGCCACCGCGCGATCCTCACCTCGCTCGGGCTGCCGACGAGCTACCGCGCCGGCGCATGGAGCCAGCTGCTGGCCACGATGCAGCGCGACAAGAAGGCGCGCGCGGGCCAGCTGCGCTTCATCGTGCTCGACGAGATCGGCAAGCCCACCGTGCTGCAGGCGCCCGACCAGTCGCTGCTGTTCGCCGCATACCAGGAGATCGCCGAGGAACAGGCGCCCGGCGGCGTGATCCGAGTCGGCGCGCGATAGACTCGTGGATTGCGGCCCTCGCGGCCTCGCACACGTCAGCACAACGAAACGGAACACCCCTCCCATGGCATCGACCGCAGACATCCGCAATGGCGTCGTCCTCTCGATCGACGGACAGCTCTGGAACGTCGTGGAGTTCCAGCACGTCAAGCCCGGCAAGGGCGGGGCGTTCGTGCGCACCAAGCTGAAGAACGTCATCTCGGGCAAGGTCGTCGACAAGACGTTCAACGCGGGCGCCAAGGTGGACATCCAGAACGTCGACCGCAGCGACTACCAGTACCTGTACAACGACGGCGACAACTTCGTGTTCATGGACGTGTCGGACTACGACCAGATCAACGTCTCGGCCGCGGTCGTCGGCGACGCCTCCCGCTTCCTGCTCGAGAACATGAGCGTGACGATCGCGATGCACGACGGGCTGCCGCTGTACATCGAGATGCCCGCGTCGGTCGTGCTCGAGATCACGTACACCGAGCCGGGCCTGCAGGGCGACCGTTCGAACGCCGGCACGAAGCCCGCCACGGTCGAGACCGGCGCCGAGATCCAGGTGCCGCTGTTCGTCGGCGAGGGCACGAAGGTCAAGGTCGACACGCGCACGGGCGACTACCTCGGTCGCGTCAACGACTGAGATGAGCGCCCGCTCCAAGGCGCGCCAGCGCGCGCTCAACATGCTGTTCTCCGCGGACGTCCGCGACGAGGGCGTCGACACGATCCTCGCCGCGGAGGCGCAGCGTGCCGTGGGCGAGCCCGACCGGCAGGCGTCGTGGCTCTATGCCCGCGAGATCGTGGACGGCGTCATCGACCACCGCGACGAGATCGACGAGCAGATTGCGACGCACAGCCGCGATTGGAAGCTCGAGCGGATGCCGGCCGTCGACCGCGCCGCGCTCCGGCTGGCGACGTGGGAGCTCCTCTTCAACGACGAGGTGCCCACCGCGGTCGCCATCGACGAGGCGGTCGAGCTCGTCAAGAGCCTCTCGACGGAGGAATCCGGCGCGTTCGTGCACGGCGTGCTCGCACGCATCGCGCGCGGCAGCTGACTATACTTAAGGCCGCACCACCACACCTTTAACCCCGTCCTGTGAGGCGGAGAAGGGAGTTGGGATGAGCACGCGCACCGTGCTGCACGCATCCGACATCTCGCGCGCCCTGACGCGCATCGCCCACGAGATTCTCGAGTCGAACAGGGGCCCCGACGGCCTCGTGCTCCTCGGGATCCCGTCCCGCGGCGCCCCGCTCGCCGAACGCCTCGCGGCGCTCATCGAGCGCGTGAGCGGATCCGCCGTCCCGGTCGGCCAGCTCGACGTCACGATGTACCGCGACGACCTGGCGCAGCACCCGACGCGGTCCCCGCACCCGACCGAGATCCCGCCCGGCGGCGTCGACGGGCGCGTCGTCGTCCTCGTCGACGACGTCCTGTTCTCCGGGCGGTCCATCCGCGCGGCGCTCGACGCCCTGGGCGACATCGGTCGGCCCTCGGCCGTGCGGCTCGCGATCCTCGTCGACCGCGGGCATCGCGAACTCCCCATTCGTCCGGACTTCGTCGGGCGCAACCTCCCTTCGGCGCGCTCGGAGCGCATCAACGTGCGGCTCGAGGAGATCGACGGCGTCGATGAGGTCACGATCCGCGGCGAGGAGACCCCGTGATGCGGCACCTGCTCGATACCCGGACCCTCGACCGCGACACCGCGATCCGGATCCTCGATGTCGCCGAGGACATGGCCGCGACGCAGTCGCGCGAGGTGAAGAAGCTCCCGACGCTGCGCGGGAAGTCCGTCGTGAATCTGTTCTTCGAGGACTCGACGCGCACGCGCATCTCGTTCGAGGCGGCCGCGAAGCGCCTCTCCGCCGACGTGATCAACTTCTCGGCCAAGGGGTCGAGCGTCTCCAAGGGCGAGAGCCTGCAGGACACCGCCCAGACCCTCGAGGCGATGGGCGCGGACGCGGTCGTCGTGCGGCACGGCGCGTCGGGCGCGCCCCGCACGCTCGCGACGAGCGGATGGATCTCGGCGGGCGTCGTCAACGCCGGCGACGGTACGCACGAGCATCCGACGCAGGCGCTGCTGGACGCGTTCACCATGCGCCGCCGCCGGTACGGCGCAGGCGGCAGCCGCGGGCGCGATCTCGCGGGCTACCGGGTCGCGATCGTCGGCGACATCCTGCACTCGCGCGTCGCGCGCTCGAACGTCTGGCTCCTCGCCGCGCTCGGCGCCGAGGTCACCCTCGTCGGACCGCCCACGCTGCTCCCGCAGGACGTCAGCGCCTGGCCCGTGCGCGTCGCGTACTCCCTCGACGAGGCGATCGCTGAGGGCCACGACGCGATCATGATGCTCCGGATCCAGCTGGAGCGCATGAACGCCGCATACTTCCCGTCGGAGCGCGAGTACGCGCGCATCTGGGGCCTCGGGAGCGACCGGCTGGCCGCGCTCGGCGAGGATACGATTGTCCTGCACCCGGGGCCGATGAACCGCGGTCTCGAGATCTGCTCGGAGGCGGCCGATTCGCCGCGGGCGACGGTGCGCGAGCAGGTCACGAACGGCGTGTCCGTGCGCATGGCGGTGCTGTACCTGCTCCTGGCGGGGGAGCGCGAGGGATTCGAGACGAAGGAGAGCCGATGAGTGAGGTGCTCCTCATCCAGGGTGCCGCGATCGAGGGCGCGGATCGCGCCGACATCGTCGTGGAAGACGGCCGGATCGCCGAGGTCGGCTCGGGGCTGTCTCGCCCCGGCGCCCGCACGATCGACGCCGACGGGCTCGTGGCGATCCGCGGCCTCGTCGACCTGCACACGCACCTGCGCGAGCCGGGGTACGAGGCGAGCGAGACCATCGAGACCGGGACGCGCGCGGCGGCCGCGGGCGGGTACACGGCCGTCTTCGCGATGCCGAACACGCTTCCGGTCGCCGACACGGCGGGCGTCGTCGAGCAGGAGCTCGCGCTCGGCGAGGCGGCCGGATACGCCACGGTGCAGCCCATCGGCGCCGTCACCGTCGGGCAGAAGGGGGAGCGGCTCGCCGAGCTCGGCGCCATGGCCGCATCCCGCGCCCGTGTCCGCGTCTTCAGCGACGACGGCTTCTGCGTGTTCGACCCGCTCATCATGCGCCGCGCGCTGGAGTACGTGAAGTCCTTCGGCGGCGTCATCGCCCAGCACGCCCAGGATCCTCGCCTCACCGAGGGCGCGCAGATGAACGAGGGCGCGGTCTCCTCGGAGCTCGGCCTCGCCGGCTGGCCCGCGGTCGCCGAGGAATCGATCATCGCCCGCGATGTCCTCCTCGCGGAGCACGTCGGATCTCGGCTCCACGTTTGCCATCTCTCGACCGCCGGCAGCGTCGACATCGTGCGGTGGGCGAAGAAGCGCGGGATCAACGTCACCGCCGAGGTCACGCCCCACCACCTGCTCCTCACGGACGAGCAGGTGCGCGGCTACGACCCGCGCTTCAAGGTGAACCCCCCGCTGCGCCGCGAGGAGGACGTCCTGGCGGTCCGCGAGGGGCTCGCGGACGGCACGATCGACATCGTCGCCACCGACCACGCGCCGCACCCCGACGAGGCGAAGTCCTCCGAGTGGGCGGCCGCGGCCAACGGCATGGTCGGCCTCGAGACGGCCCTGCGTATCGTGCACGACACGATGGTCGAGGGTGGCCCGTTCGGCTGGGAGGACGTCGCGCGCGTGATGTCGTCCGCGCCCGCGCGCATCGGCGGCATCGACGACCGCCACGGCCGCGCGATCGCGCCCGGCGCGCCGGCGGAGTTCACGCTCTACGATCCCGCCGCGCGCGGGGACGTGGCCCTCGACACGTTGCGCGGGCGCAGCCGGAACTCGCCGTACCTCGGTCGCTCGCTCCCGGGATCCGTCCGGTGGACCATCCACCGCGGCCGGCCCACACTCGCCGACGGCGCTCTGGAGCCGCGCTCGTGACGCGGGAGCTCGCGCTGATCGTGATGGTCGCCGTCGCGCTCGTCGGCCTCGCCCTCATGGCGTGGGGCTGGCGACGACGAACGCGGCGCGACGCCGACATCGACGTGCCGCTCGGCGAGCCGACGGGCGAGCCCATCGGCGAGTTTGACGGGTTCTACGTCGCGACGACCCGTCACGACGCCCCGCTCGATCGCGTCACGGCGCGCCCCCTGGCCTTCCGCTCGTCCGCCGCGATCACGGTCACGCGCGACGGGCTCGGCCTCGGGCTTCCGGGCGAGCGCCCCGTCTTCCTCCCGGCCGCGTCCCTCACCGGCGCGGGCCGGGCGACCTGGACGATCGACCGCGTCGTCGAACGCGACGGGCTCGTGCTCGTCGCCTGGGCGTCCGGGTCCCAGATCTTCGATACCTACCTCCGCCTGCAGGACTCCGACCCGGCCGCGCTCGTCGCGGCGATCGAGAGCATCCGCGCAGCCGAAACCCCCACAGGAGCCACCCGATGACTTCCACCGTCGACATCTCGTCCCTGCTCGACCGGGACCGGGCCGTTCTCGTGCTCGAGGACGGCGCCCGCTACGAGGGATACGCCTACGGCGCCCGCGGCACGACCCTCGGCGAGGTCGTGTTCTCGACCGGCATGACCGGTTACCAGGAGACCCTCACCGACCCGTCCTACGCCGGCCAGATCGTGCTGCAGACCGCGCCGCACATCGGCAACACCGGCGTTAACGACGAGGACCCGGAGTCCCGCCGCATCTGGGTCGCCGGTTACATCGTCCGCGACCCGTCCCGCGTCGTCTCGAACTGGCGCGCCGACGAGTCCCTCGAGGACGCGCTGCGCCGCGACGGCATCGTCGGGATCTCCGGCATCGACACCCGCGCGATCACGCGGCGGATCCGCTCGCTCGGTTCGATGCGCGGCGGCGTGTTCTCGGGCGACGCCGCCGAGCTGGACGCCGCGGAACAACTCCGCATCGTGCGCGAGGCGCCCGAGATGACGGGACGCAACCTGTCCGAAGAGGTCTCGTTGGCCGAGCCGCAGGTCACGCCCGCCGTGGGCGAGCGCCTGGGCAACCTCGCCGTGATCGACCTCGGCATCAAGCAGGCGACGGTCCAGAACCTCGCGCGTCGCGGGTTCGAGGTGCACGTCCTGCCGCAGTCGACCACGCCGGAACAGCTCCGCGCGATCGATCCCGTCGCCGTGTTCTACTCCAACGGCCCCGGCGACCCGGCCGCGAGCGACAAGCACGTCGAGCTCCTGCAGGGCGTGCTGCGCGACGGCCTGCCGTTCTTCGGCATCTGCTTCGGCAATCAGCTCCTCGGCCGCGCTCTCGGGCTCGGCACCTACAAGCTCCCCTTCGGGCACCGCGGGATCAACCAGCCGGTGCTCGACCGGGCCACGGGGCGCGTGGAGATCACCTCGCAGAACCACGGGTTCGCCGTCGACGCGCCGCGCGAGGGCGTCTTCGACAGCCCGGCCGGCTTCGGCCGCGTCGAGGTGAGCCACATCGGCCTCAACGACGACGTCGTCGAGGGGCTGCGCGCCCTCGACATCCCCGCCTTCTCGGTGCAGTACCACCCCGAGGCAGCGGGAGGGCCCCACGACGCCAACTACCTGTTCGACCGTTTCCGGGACCTCGTCATCGAGTCCCTCAGCAAGAAGGGCGCTCATGCCTAAGCGCGACGACATCTCCTCCGTCCTCGTCATCGGATCCGGTCCGATCGTCATCGGCCAGGCGTGCGAGTTCGACTACTCGGGAACGCAGGCCTGCCGCGTCTTGCGCGAGGAGGGCGTCCGCGTCATCCTCGTCAACTCGAACCCCGCGACGATCATGACCGACCCCGACTTCGCGGACGCCACGTACATCGAGCCCATCACCCCCGAGGTGATCGAGACGATCATCGCGAAGGAGCGCCCCGACGCCATCCTCCCGACGCTCGGCGGCCAGACGGCGCTCAACGCCGCGATGTCACTGAACGAGCTCGGCATCCTCGACAAGTACGACGTCGAGCTGATCGGCGCGAACGTCGACGCGATCCGCAAGGGCGAGGACCGGCAGGTCTTCAAGGAGCTCGTCGTCGAGTGCGGCGCCGACGTCGCCCAGAGCCGCATCGCCCACACGATGGACGAGGTCATGGCCGCGGCGGACGAGCTCGGCTACCCCATGGTCGTGCGCCCCTCCTTCACGATGGGTGGGCTCGGATCCGGCTTCGCCTACAACGAGGAGCAGCTGCGCCGCATGGCCGGCCAGGGCCTCCGTGAGTCGACGACCACAGAGGTCCTGCTCGAGGAGTCCATCCTCGGGTGGAAGGAGTACGAGCTCGAGCTCATGCGTGACACGGCCGACAACACGGTCGTCGTCTGCTCGATCGAGAACGTCGACCCCGTCGGCGTCCACACGGGCGACTCCATCACGGTGGCGCCCTCGCTGACCCTCACGGACCGCGAGTACCAGAAGATGCGCGACATCGGCATCGACATCATCCGTGCCGTCGGCGTCGACACGGGCGGGTGCAACATCCAGTTCGCGGTGAACCCGGACACCGGCCGGATCATCGTCATCGAGATGAACCCGCGCGTCTCGCGCTCGTCCGCGCTCGCGTCGAAGGCCACGGGCTTCCCGATCGCGAAGCTCGCGGCGAAGCTCGCGCTGGGCTACCGACTCGACGAGGTGCCGAACGACATCACCCGCGTCACGCCCGCCTCCTTCGAGCCGACGCTCGACTACGTCGTCGTCAAGGTGCCGCGGTTCGCGTTCGAGAAGTTCCCGGCCGCCGACCCGACGCTCACGACGACCATGAAGTCGGTCGGCGAGGCCATGGCGATCGGCCGCAACTACACGACCGCGCTGCAGAAGGCGTTGCGCTCGACCGAGCGCCGCGGATCCAGCTTCCACTGGGGAGACGAGACGCGCACGGTCGCGGAGTTGCTGGAGTCGATCGTCGTGCCGACCGACGGCCGCATCGTCGACGTGCAGCAGGCGCTGCGCCTCGGCGCGACCGCGGAGCAGGTCTTCGACGCCACGAAGATCGACCCCTGGTTCCTCGACCAGATCGTGTTGATCAACGACGTCGCGGCCGCGATCGCCCAGGCGGGCGCGCTTGACGAGCGCGCGATCCGCCTCGCGAAGGAGCACGGCTTCTCGGACGCGCAGATCGCCGAGCTGCGGGGCCTCACGGAGGAGGACGTGCGCCAGACGCGCTACGACCTCGACCTGCGCCCCGTGTTCAAGACGGTCGACACGTGCGCGGGCGAGTTCCCGGCCCTCACGCCGTACCACTACTCGTCCTACGACGCGGAGACCGAGGTCACGCCGTCGGACCGCCGCAAGGTGGTCATCATCGGATCCGGCCCCAACCGCATCGGGCAGGGCGTCGAGTTCGACTACTCGTGCGTGCACGCCTCGTTCGCCCTGAGCGACGCGGGCTTCGAGACGATCATGGTCAACTGCAACCCGGAGACCGTCTCGACGGACTACGACACGTCGGACCGCCTGTACTTCGAGCCGCTGACCCTCGAGGACGTCCTCGAGGTCCTCCACGCCGAGTCGCAGTCGGGAGAGCTCTTCGGCGTCGTATGCCAGCTGGGCGGACAGACCCCGCTCGGCCTCGCGCAGGGGATCCAGGACGCCGGCTATCGGGTGCTCGGCACGAGCCCCGCGGCGATCGATCTGGCGGAGGACCGCAAGCTCTTCGGCGAGATCCTCGAGCGCGGCCAGCTCGTCGCGCCGCGCAACGGCACCGCGACGAGCGAGGAGGAGGCGGTCGCGATCGCCGAGGACATCGGGTACCCCGTCCTCGTGCGCCCGTCCTTCGTGCTCGGCGGCCGCGGCATGGAGATCGTCTACGACACCCCGAGCCTCCGCGATTACTTCGCGCGGATCGCGGGCGACGCGATCATCCGCGCGGACGCCCCCCTCCTCGTCGACCGGTTCCTGGACGACGCCGTCGAGATCGACGTCGACGCGCTCTACGACGGCGAGGACCTGTACGTCGGCGGCGTGATGGAGCACCTCGAGGAGGCCGGCATCCACTCGGGCGACTCGTCGTGCGCGCTGCCGCCGATGTCGCTCGGGCGCAGCGAGATCGACCGGGTCGTCGCGGCCACGCGCGCGATCGCCGAGGGCGTGGGCGTGCGCGGCCTCCTCAACGTGCAGTTCGCGATCAGCGCGGGCGTCCTCCACGTCATCGAGGCGAACCCGCGCGCGAGCCGGACCGTCCCGTTCGTGTCGAAGGCGCTGGGCATTCAGCTGGCGAAGGCGGCGAGCCGCGTCATGGCGGGCTCGACGATCGCCGAGCTGCGCGCCGAGGGGCTCCTGCCGGAGCTCGACGGATCCCGCGTGCCGCTCGATTCCCCCGTCTCCGTCAAGGAGGCCGTCCTGCCGTTCAAGCGCTTCCGCACCGAGACGGGCGAGATCGTCGACTCCGTGCTCGGCCCGGAGATGCGCTCGACCGGCGAGGTCATGGGCATCGACCGGGACTTCCCGACGGCGTTCGCCAAGAGCCAGGCGGCCGCGTACGGCGGCATTCCCACGGCGGGGACCGTGTTCATCTCGGTTGCCGACAGCGACAAGCGCGACGTGATCCTGCCGGCGCACCGCCTGCAGGAGCTCGGCTTCACGCTGCTCGCGACGTCCGGGACCGCCGAGATCCTCGCGCGCAACGGCATCGCGGTCACGGTCGTCGGCAAGTACTCGGCGACGCAGGCCACCGGCGAGGAGAACATCGTCGACCTCATCACCCGCGGCGAGGTCGACATCATCGTGAACACCCCGAGCGGCATGTCGGCGCGCGCCGACGGCTACGAGATCCGGGCGGCCGCGGTCGGCGCGGACAAGGCCCTCTTCACGACGATCGCGACGCTCGGCGCGGCGGTCGCGGCCATGGGCACCATGGGATCCGGCTTCGACGTGAAGAGCCTGCAGGAGTTCCAGGCGGAGCGGGCCGCGTGACGGTGCCCTTCGGAGAGCGGGTGCGCGCCGGCCTGGACCGGCGCGGCCCGCTCTGCGTGGGCATCGATCCGCACCCCGGCCTCCTCGCGGAATGGGGCCTGGCGCACAGCGCTGCGGGAGTCCGGGAGTTCGGGTTGCGCGTGGTCGCGGCCGCCGCGGGGCGCGTCGCGGTCGTGAAGCCGCAGGTGTCGTTCTTCGAGCGCTGGGGGTCCGACGGCCTCCGCGCGCTCGAGGACGTGTCGCGCGAGGCGCGCGCGGCCGGCCTCCTCGTGATCGCGGACGCCAAGCGCGGCGACATCGGCTCCACGATGGACGCCTACGCCCAGGCCTGGCTCACGCCCGGCGCGGCGCTCGAGGCGGACGCGCTCACCGTGAGCCCGTACCTCGGGGTCGGATCGCTCGCGGGGACGATCGAGCGCGCGTACGACGCGGGCAAGGGCGTCTTCGTCCTGGCCGCCACGAGCAACCCGGAATCGCGGGGTCTGCAGTCCTCCGTCGATCCTCGGGGCCGGACCGTGTCGCAGCGCGTGATCGACGAGGTCTCGGAGCTCAACGCGCGGTACGTGGAGGGCGGCCAGTGGGCGAGCGCCGGATTCGTCGTCGGCGCGACCGTGGACTGGGACGCGGCGGGGATCGCCCCGGCGGCGCCTCCGGCCCCTCTCCTCGCGCCCGGCTTCGGGCATCAGGGCGCGCGCCCCGATCAGCTCGGCGCGATCTTCGGGGAGGCGGCGCCGACCGTCCTCGTGAGCGAGAGCCGGAGCATTCTCTCGGCCGGACCTGTGATGATCGACAGCGTGATCGAAGAGCACGCCGACGCGGCACGAGCCGCCAGGACCAGCGAGAGCAGGAGCGTCCGGGAGCGTGATGGCCATGAGTGAGGCGCCGCGCCCGCCGGAGGTCGACCGACTCGCCGCGTCCCGCAAGGCCGTCGAGGCCCGCCGGGCGCGCGCCGGGCTCAAGCGCGACATCGCGATGCGCGTTGTGACGCCGCAGAGCGTGCTGCGGCGCGCCACGGCGGATCCGCGGTCCGCGGCCGGCACCCTGCGCGTTCCCGAGTTCCTCACCGCGATCCCCGCGATCGGCGCGGGCAAGCGCGACCGAATCCTCGCCGATCTCGGAATCTCGCCCGTCAAGCGGCTCGGCGGCCTGGGCGGTCGACAGCGCGACGCGCTGCGGGGGTGGCTGGATCTGCGCTGGCCCGAGCCCGAGCCGCGCCCGGCGCGCTCCAGCCTCGTCGTCCTCGCCGGCCCGACCGCGGTCGGGAAGGGAACGGTGGCCGCGTACATCCGCGAGCATCACCCCGACGTCATGCTGTCCGTCTCGGCCACCACGCGCCAGCCGCGCCCGGGCGAGGTCGACGGAAAACACTATTTCTTCGTCGACGACGCGGAGTTCGACCGCATGGTCGCGGAGGGCGAGCTCCTCGAGTGGGCGACGGTCCACGGCACGCATCGTTACGGCACGCCGCGCGGTCCCATCGACCGCGCCGTCGCGGCCGGGCGGCCCGTCCTTCTCGAGATCGACATGCAGGGCGCCTTCCAGGTTCGGCGCAGCGAACCGCGGGCGTCGCTGGTGTTCCTGCTGCCGCCGAGCTGGGACGAGCTGGTCAGCCGGCTCGTTGGGCGCGGCACCGAGGACGAGGACGAGCGGGCCCGCCGGCTCCGCACGGCACGCGACGAGCTGGCCGCGCAGGGGGAGTTCGACTTCCGTGTCGTCAACGAGGATGTGCCGACCGCGGCCCAGCAGGTCGTAGACTTGATGCAGGCGTCCGCGCGCTGAGGCTTTCTCGCGCGCTCATTCACAAGGAGTTTCCATGGCCACGGAGAACAAGGGCATCATCGATCCGCCGATCGACGAGCTGCTGGACCGCGTCGACTCGAAGTACCAGCTCGTGATCTACGGCTCGAAGCGGGCCCGCCAGATCAACGACTACTACACGGACCTGCAGGAGGGCTCGCTCTTCGACAACGTCGGTCCGCTCGTCGACTCGGCCGTCGAGGACAAGCCGCTGTCGATCGCGCTTCGCGAGATCCACCAGGACAAGCTGCGCCTGCGCCCCGCGGGGGAGTGACCCCGCCCCGCACCGTCGTGTGAGGACCCCCGCCATCGCGATGTCGGGGGTCCTCGTCATGATGGTTCTCCCGCCGTTTTTCCCACCAACCTCGAGGTCATCCCATGAGCCTTCGCCTGTTCACGTCTGAGTCGGTCACCGAGGGGCACCCCGACAAGATCTGCGACCAGATCAGCGACAGCGTGCTCGACGCCCTGCTCGCGCAGGATCCCGGCGCCCGCGTCGCCGTCGAGACGCTCGTCACCACGGGTCTCGTCCACGTGGCCGGCGAGATCCGCACCGACGGGTACGCCGATATCGCCTCGATCGTGCGCGGCGTCATCCGCGACATCGGGTACACCTCGAGCGACATGGGCTTCGACGCCGACTCGTGCGGCGTCACGGTCTCCGTGGGCGAACAATCCCGCGAGATCGGCGAGGGCGTGACCACGAGCGAGGAGCACCGCTCCGGCGACGGGGCGGATCCGATCGAGCAGCAGGGCGCGGGCGACCAGGGCATCATGTTCGGGTACGCGACGAACGAGACGCCGGAGCTCATGCCGACGGCGATCTGGACGGCCCACCGCATGGCCGAGCGGCTGACCAAGGTGCGCAAGTCGGGAGAGCTCGCGTTCCTCCGGCCGGACGGCAAGACGCAGGTCACGCTCGGCTACGACGGCCAGGTCCCCCGGACGGTGGAGGCCGTGGTCCTGTCGACGCAGCACAGCCCGGACATCTCGCAGGCCGACCTGGCGGAGGCCGTCGAGCGGCTCGTCGTGCGCCCGGTGCTCGAGTCGACGGGCCTGGATGCCTCGGGCGCGGCGCTCCACATCAACCCCTCGGGCAGCTTCGAGCTCGGGGGTCCCAAGGCGGATGCGGGCCTCACGGGGCGCAAGATCATCATCGACACGTACGGCGGCGCCGCCCGCCACGGCGGGGGCGCGTTCAGCGGCAAGGACCCCTCGAAGGTCGACCGCTCGGCGGCCTACGCGATGCGCTGGGTGGCGAAGAACGCGGTCGCGGCGGGGCTCGCCGAGCGGCTGGAGGTGCAGGTCGCCTACGCCATCGGCCGGGCGAATCCCGTCGGCCTGTACGTCGAGACCTTCGGCACGGGCGTCGTGAGCGACGCGGTCATCACCGACGCCATCCGCGAGGTATTCGACCTGCGCCCGGGCGCCATCGTGCGCGACCTCGACCTCCTGCGCCCGATCTACGCCCGCACCGCCGCGTACGGCCACTTCGGCCGCGAGCTGCCCGAGTTCACCTGGGAGCGCACCGACCGCGCGGACGATCTGCGAGCCGCCGCGGGCCTGTGACGGGCGCCGTGGGCGGCGCAGAGCGGGCCATCGCCCGCGTCATCGTCGACACGCCGTTGCCGCAGCTGGACCGGCTCTTCGACTATGAGATTCCGGGCGAGCTGTCGGAGCGCGTCCGCGTGGGCGTGCGCGTCAAGGTCTCGCTGCGCTCCGCGGGGCGGATCCTCGAGGCGTTCGTCGTCGAGCGCGCCGTCGAGACTGACGCGGATCGTCGCCTCGCGCCCATCGAGGAGGTCGTGTCTGATGCCGTGGTCCTCCCGCCCGGTCTCTATCGCCTCGCCCGCGCCGTCGCGGACCGCGCGGCGGGGTCCGCGATCGACGTCCTCCGCCTCGCGATCCCGCGCCGCATGGTGCGCGCGGAGAAGACGTGGCTCGCGGCCCCGCACGACGACGCGGCCGCCGTCGGCGCCGCCGAACTCAACGCCGCGCGCGCGGAGCTCGCCGCCTATCCGGGCCTCGCCGAGGCGCTCGCGGACGGCGCACGCGTCGCCATCGACGCGCCGCCGGGCGTCCGCGACGGCCTGCCGCGCTGGACGCACGTGTGGGCCGCCGCGGCGGTCGACGCGCTCGCGCGCGGGCGATCCGCGATCCTCGCCGTGCCGGACTATCGCGCGCGCGCTCTTCTCGACCGCCGGGTCCGTGAGGTCCTCCCCGCCGGCGCCATCGTGACGCAGGACGCGGGGCGCCCCGGGCCCGAGCGGTACGCGGGGTACCTGCGCACCCTCGAGGAGTCGCCCGTCGTGGTGATTGGCAATCGATCCGCCGTCTACGCGCCGGCGACGAACCTCGGCGTCGTCGCCCTCTTCGACGACGGAGACCCCTCGTTCGAGGAGCCTCTCGCGCCGTACGTGCACGCGCGGGACGCGGCGCTCGTGCGTCAGGGCCTCGACGACACGGCGCTCCTGATCGGCGGCCACACGCGCACGTCCGACACGGAGCGGCTCGTCGAGATCGGGTTCGTCCGGGAGATCGCGCCCGCGCGGCGCGAGTCGCCGCGCGCCGTGCTCGCGCCGCCGCAGGACACCCCGCACACGGGGCGGATCCCGTCCGCCGCCTTCCGCGCCGCGCGGGAGGGGCTCGAGCGGGGACCCGTTCTCGTCCAGGTGGCCCGCCCCGGGTACGCGCCCTCCCTCGTGTGCGCGGACTGTCGGTCTCCGGCGCGCTGCGTCCCGTGCGGAGGCCCGCTGTACGCGCCCGCGCGCGGCGCGACCCCGACCTGCCGCTGGTGCGGCCGCGGCGCGCACGGGTGGGTGTGCGCGCAGTGCGACTCGACGCGCGTTCGCCTCTCCTCGTCGGGATCCGAGCGCACGGCGGACGAGCTCGGGCGCGCGTTTCCCGGGGTGCGCGTCGTCGTCGCCGACGGCGCGCACCCCGTCGCCGAAGTCGACGACGCGCCGGCGCTCGTCGTCGCGACCCGCGGCGCCGAGCCGATCCCGCGATCCGGCTACCGCGCCGTCCTGCTGCTCGACGGCGACCGGATGCTCCAGGCTCCGGATCTCCGGATCGGAGAGAGCTGCCTCAGGTGGTGGTCGAACGCGGCCGCCCTCGCCGCGCCGGAGGCGCCCGTGCATCTCGTCGGCGTGACGGGCCCCGCGGCGCGCGCGCTCGCGACGTGGAGCCAGCCCGCCCACGCACGGGCGGAGCTTGTCGAGCGCGCGCCGCTGGCGATGCCGCCGGCCGCGCGCGTCGCCCGCCTCGAGGGCCTGCCCGACCGCGTCGACGACGCGCTGGCGTCTCTCCGACAGGAGGTCCCCGAGCTCGCGAGCGACGCCGTTTTGGGTCCTGTGCCCGCCCCGCAGGCGCCCGAGCGGCGCATCGCGCTCGTGCGCTTTCCCTACTCCCTCGGCACCACCGTCGCGGCCACCCTCCGCGCCGCCGTCGTGCAGGCCGCCATGGCTCAGCGCGCCCGCGCGCGCCGCCGCGAGCCCGGCGCACCAAAGCCCCGCACCCCGACGAATACACTCGCGGTGCGGTTCGACATCCCCGATCCCGAGCTGTGATCCGTTCCGGAAGGACCCCGACATGAGCCCGACCCCCGACCCGTTGCGCATCGTCTTTGCGGGCACGCCCGGCGTGGCGGTCCCGACGCTGAACGCGCTCAGCGCATCGGACCACGCGATCGTGGCCGCCGTGACGCGACCGGCCGCGCCGCAGGGCCGGCGCCGCGTGCTGACGCCGTCCCCGGTCGCGGAGGCCGCCGCCGGGCTCGGCATCGACGTCATCGAGGCGGCGCGCCTCGGCGACGACGAGACGGCGCGGATCGCCCGGCTCGAGCCCGACCTCGGCGTCATCGTGGCCTACGGCGGCCTCGTGCGCGCGCCGCTGCTCGCCGTCCCGCGCTACGGCTGGATCAACCTTCACTTCTCCGACCTCCCGCGCTGGCGCGGCGCCGCCCCCGTGCAGCACGCCCTCATCGCCGGCGACGACGTCACGGGAGCGACGGTGTTCCGCCTCGTGGAGGCGCTCGACGCCGGGGACGTCCTCGCGACGACCCCGTACGAGCTCGCCGGCGGCGCGACGGCGGGGGAGGTGCTCGCCGCCCTCGCCGAGGTCGGGGCCGACCTCGTCCGCGCCACCGTCGACGACATCGCAGGCGGGCGGGCGGTCGCGACCCCGCAGGCGGGGGCGCCGACCCTCGCCCCAAAGCTCACCCTCGCGGATGGGGCGCTCGATTTTCGCGAGCCGGCGAAGCGCGTGTTCGCGCGGTATCGGGGGGTCACGCCCGAACCGGGGGCGCACACGACCCACGACGGCGCGCGCCTGAAGGTCCATCGCCTCGCCACGACGTCGGATCGCGGCGCGCTCGCCCCCGGCGAACTCGCGCCGCACCCGGACGGCGTTCTCGTCGGGACCGCGACGGATCCGCTGCTGCTCGAGCGCGTGCAGCCCGCTGGAAAGCCGCAGATGGCCGCCGCGGACTGGTTCCGCGGCCTGCGCGGCGCCGCGAGGCTCGGCGCATGAGCGGCCGCGAGCGCGCGCCCCGCTCGCGGCGTGGCCCGGACCGGCGCCCGCAGCCCGTCCAGCCCGCGCGCGACGTCGCCTATCGGGTCCTGCGCGCGGTCGACGAGGACGACGCGTACGCCAACCTCCTCCTCCCGCGCGAGATCGAGCGCGCCGGGCTCGGCCCGGCCGACGCCGGCCTCTCCACCGAGCTCACGTATGGCACCCTGCGCGGGCTCGGCACGTACGACGCGGTCGTCCGCATCGCCGCGGAGCGCGCCCCGGAGACGATCGACCCGGCGGTCCTGGACGCCATCCGCCTGGGGGTGCACCAGCTCCTCGCGACCCGCGTTCCGAGTCACGCCGCCGTCAACGAGTCGGTCTCGCTCGCGGAGAGGGCCGCGGGCCGCGGCGCGGCGGGATTCGCGAACGCCGTCCTCCGCCGCGTGTCCCGGGAGGGGGCGGACGCCTGGAGCGAGCGCCTCGCGCAGGACGCGCGCAGCGACGACGAGGCGTTGGCGGCGACCTCCTCGCACCCCGTGTGGGTCATCCGCGCGTTCCGGCGCGCGCTGCAGGCGGAGGGCCGGGCGCACGAGCTCGCCGCACTCCTGGAGGCGGATAACTCCGCGCCGCGCGTGACGATGGCGGCCCTTCCCGGGCTCGCGGATCCGCCCGAGCCGCGGACGCCCTATTCGCCGGTCGGGTTCCGCCCGGGCGTGGGGGACCCGGAGCCGATCGTGGCCGGATCCCGCGGGGCGATGCGCGTGCAGGACGAGGGATCCCAGCTCGTCGCGCTGGCGCTCAGCCGCCTGGCGTCCTCGGGTTCGGCACAGGGCGAGGCATGGCTCGACCTGTGCGCGGGCCCCGGGGGCAAGACCGCCCTTCTCGCCGCCGAGGCGCGGGCGGCCGGCGCGCGCCTCGAGGCGAACGAGGTGGTGCCCGCGCGCGCGGGCCTCGTGCGGCGCGCCCTGGCGGCGATCCTGGACCCCATCGAGGTGCACGAGCGGGACGGCAGGGACCTGACGGCGGCGCGCCCCGGCGCGTTCGACCGGATCCTCGTCGACGCCCCGTGCACGGGTCTCGGGGCGCTCCGACGGCGCCCCGAGGCGCGCTGGCGCAAGCGTCCCGAGGATGTCGCGGAGCTCACCCCGTTGCAGGCCGACCTCCTCGACGGGGCGATCGGCGCGACGCGCGCGGGCGGGACCGTCGCGTACGTGACCTGTTCCCCGCACCTCGCCGAGACGGTCGGCGTCGTGCGGGAGGTGCTCGAGCGGCGCGGCGACGCGGTCGAGCTCCTCGACGCTACGGCCGCGCTGCAGGCGGTCTCGCGGCGGGAGCTCGACCTCCCGGCCCGGTCGGACGGGCTCACCGTCGCGCAGCTCTGGCCCCACCGTCACGGCACCGACGCGATGTTCCTCGCGCTCTACCGCGTGCGGGGCTGAGCACCCCCTACGGCTGCCACTCGAGCGAGGCCGCGCCGTCGTCTCCGATGACGACGACGGCGCGGTCGGAGACCTCGTACGCCGTGCACTCGCCGCCGCCCGCGCAGCGGGCGTCGAGGCGGATGGAGAAGTATCCGAACCCCGCGATCGCCTGGGGATCATCGATATCGACGCGGAGCGGCACGGCGGTGGCGTCGGCGATCGTGTCGCTCGAGCGCGTGACGGGCCCCTCGACGTCGCCCGCGGCGAAGCCGCGCTCGCTTGCGCACGGCGTGCGGATCGCGTCGGACGCGAGACAGTCCTCCACCGCGTCTTCGAAGGCCTGGCGGGCGGTTCGCTCGGCCTCCGCCGACAGCGCCGCCGTCGGCCACTCGTCCTCCGCGAGCGGCAGCACCAGCGCGTCGGGGCGCTCGGTCCCGTCGGGGGTATCGACGCCCACGACCAGGTGCGGCGCCCCCACCGCGACCTCGTAGGCGCCGGGGAAGAGCATCGTCTCGCGCTCGAGGTCCACGTCGCGCCCGAAGATCGTGACGCCAAACTCGTCGAACGCGGCGTCGTAGAGCGACAGCCCCAGCCCGTAGTCGTCGACCCGCCAGGCGCCGTCGTAGCCCTCGGTCATCTCGAGGTCGAGAGCGTGCGGCTCGCCCGCGAGTCGCATCTCAGCGCGCACCCGCCCGGACCACGCGGATCCGTCGAGGCCGGACTCCACGATCGTGACGTCGGTCATCGGGGCGAGGTCCTGCGACGCGTCGAGCATCTCCGCGCTGAGGAACGACGCGTCCTGATAGTCCGACGCGAACTCCTCCGCGCCGTAGACCAGCGCGCGGGCCGCGTCGGCGTCGCGCGCCTCGATGGCCGTCAGGAATTCAGACCCGATGGCGGCCATGCTCTCGGCCGCGGCGCGTCGGTCGTCCTCCGAGACGTCCGCGAGCGGATCCGGGTCCCCGAACACGTCGCTCGAGAGCACGGCGGGAATCGCGACCGCCGCGAGAACGCCCACAACGACGAGCGCCACGACGATTCCCGTGCCGCGACCGCGGGTGCGCGTCCGCCGCCCGGCCTGTCCCGTGCGGGCCCCCGCCCGCGCGGGCGCAGCGGACGGCTCCGCGCCCGCACGCGGTTCCTCCTCCTGGCCCGCCTCCGCCAGCCGCCGCTCGTCGGGGCCCGCGCCGGGCCGCCCGCCAGCGTCGGCACGCGGCTCGGCGCTCGGATCCCGGTCTGCCGGCGGCTGCGCGGCCGGCTCCTCGCCGGCGATCGGCTCGGGAACCAGACGATCGCCGGGCTCATCCGACCCGATCGGCTCGGGCGCGGCGGGCGGATCCGCATCGACCTCCGGCCGCGGCGCCTCGTCGGGCGGCTCGGGCGCCGGATCCGCCGCATCGGGAGCGGGGGAGGGCTGGTCCGCGCCCCGCTGCCACGGCATGCGCGCGTCCCACCTCGGCGTCTCGCCCCGTTGCCACGGAAAGTCCCCCATGTGCGCCCCCTTCGACCCGTCGCGGATTCAGCGTAGTGACCGGCTCCGCCCATAATGGGCGGGTGAGTCTTCCCGCGGCGCCCCGTATCAACCCCAGCATCCTGTCGGCCGACTTCGTCAACATGGAGCGCGACCTCGGCCGCATCGCCGGCGCCGATCTCGTGCACGTCGACGTCATGGATAACCACTTCGTCCCGAACCTCACGTTCGGCCCGCAGATGGTGCGGCGGATCCAGGACACGAGCCCGCTGCCGCTCGACGTGCACCTGATGATCGCGGACCCCGACCGCTGGGCGCCGGAGTATGCCGAGATCGGCGCGGCGAGCGTCACCTTCCACCTCGAGGCGGCCGCCGACCCCGTGGCGCTCGCGCGCCGCCTGCGCGACATCGGCGCGCGCGCGGGCGTCGCGATCAAGCCGGGCACGGCTGTGGATCCGATCCTCGAGCACCTCGACGCGTTCGACCAGGTGCTCGTGATGACCGTCGAACCGGGCTTCGGCGGCCAGAGCTTCATGCCGGAGACGATGCCCAAGCTGCGCGCCCTCGCCGACGAGGCGAGGCGGCGCGACGCGCGCGTGTGGCTGCAGGTCGACGGCGGCATCTCGGTGGACACGATCGGGCAGGCTGCCGAGGCGGGTGCCGACACGTTCGTCGCCGGGTCCGCGGTGTTCGGCGCCGCCGATATCGACGCGCGGATCGCGCAGCTGAGAGACCTCGCGCGGCAGCACCGTCACGGAACGGATAGCCTGGGGGAGTGAAAACGTTCGAGGACCTGTTCGCGGAGCTGAGCGCGAAGGCCCAGGCGCGACCCGAGGGATCCGGCACCGTGGCGGAGCTGGACCGGGGCGTGCACTTCATCGGCAAGAAGATCGTCGAGGAAGCCGCCGAGGTGTGGATGGCGTCGGAGTACGAGTCCGACGCCGAGGCCGCCGAGGAGATGTCGCAGCTCCTCTACCACCTCCAGGTGATGATGATCGCCAAGGGACTCACGCTCGAGGACGTCTACCGACATCTCTGATCGGTTTCCTCGCCTCCCGTACGTCCGATCCGAAAGACCCCTCCCCGTGCTCCGTATCGCCATCCCCAACAAGGGATCCCTGTCCGAGACCGCCGTCCAGATGCTCGCGGAAGCGGGCTACGCCACGCGGCGCGACTCGAAGACCCTGCACCTGCTCGACGAGGCCAACGGCGTCGAGTTCTTCTACCTGCGCCCGCGCGACATCGCGACGTACGTCGCCCGCGGCGCGCTCGACGTCGGCCTGACGGGCCGCGATCTCCTGCTCGACGTCCAGATGCCGGCCGCCCGCGAGATCGAGGCGCTGGGATTCGGCGAGTCGACCTTCCGGTTCGCGGCGCCCGCGGGCAGCTTCTCGGCGCTGGCCGACCTCGAGGGCCGCCGCGTGGCGACCTCCTACGCGGGCCTCGTCGAGTCCTTCCTCGCGAAGCACGGCGTGTCCGTCGACGTCGTGGAGCTCAACGGCGCGGTCGAGTCCGCCGTGCAGCTGGGCGTCGCCGACGCCGTCGCCGACGTCGTCTCGACGGGCACCACGCTGCGCCAGGCGGGCCTCGAGATCTTCGGGCCCGTGATGCTCGAGTCCGAGGCCGTCCTCATCCAGGGCCCGAGCACGGCCGCGGGAATCGACACGCTCCTGCGGCGGCTCCGCGGCGTGCTCGTCGCGCGACGCTACGTCATGCTCGACTACGACCTGCCGGCGGATCTCCTGCCGAGCGCGACCGCGGTCGCCGAGGGCATGCAGTCCCCGACGGTCTCCCCGCTCACGCGCGAGGGCTGGGTCGCGGTGCGCGTCATGGTCCCGCGCCGCGAGGTCAACCGCATCATGGACGACCTTTACGCGCTCGGCGCGCGCGCCCTGCTCGTGACCGCGATCCACAACGCCCGCCTGTGATGGATCCCTCGCCCTCGCACGCCACCGCGGCCGACCTGGGCGTCGCCGCGCGCGTGATCCCGTGCCTCGACGTCGCGGGCGGCGCGGTCGTCAAGGGCGTCAACTTCGAGAACCTCCGCGAGATGGGGGATCCGGTCAAGCTCGCCCGCGAGTACTTCGCGCAGGGAGCCGACGAGCTCACCTTCCTCGACGTCGCCGCGACGGTCGAGGGCCGCGGCACGATGTACGACGTCGTGCGGCGCACGGCCGAACAGGTGTTCATCCCCCTCACGGTCGGCGGCGGCGTGCGATCGGTCGACGACGTCGCGCGCCTGCAGGCCGTCGGCGCCGACAAGGTCGGGATCAACTCGGCCGCGATCGCGCGGCCCGATCTGATCGACGAGATCGCCGATCGCTTCGGCGCCCAGCTCGTGGTGCTCTCGCTCGACATCAAGCGGTCGCCCCGCACCCCGAGCGGGTTCGTCGTCACGACGCACGGCGGGCGCACGGAAACCGACATCGACGCCCTGGCGTGGGCGCGCGAGGCGGTCTCGCGCGGCGCGGGCGAGCTGCTCGTGAACTCGATCGACGCGGACGGCACGCGGGCGGGCTTCGACCTCGAGCTCACGCGCCTCGTGCGTGAGTGCGCCGACGTGCCCGTGATCGCCTCCGGCGGAGCGGGGGAGGTCGCGCACTTCGCCCCGGCGATCCAGGCGGGGGCGGACGCCGTGCTCGCCGCCACCGTGTTCCACTCCGGCCAGATTCGCATCCCGGACGTCAAGAGCGCGCTCCGCGCGGAAGGGATCCCGACACGATGATGACAGACCCCGCCGACCTGTTCACGGCCGAGGCCGTCGCCGAGCGCATCGCGCGCGTCCGCTTCACCGACGACGGGCTCGTCCCGGCGGTCGTGCAGGACCACACGAGCCGCGCGGTCCTCATGCTCGCGTGGATGGACGCGGAAGCGCTGCGCCGCACGCTCACCGAGGGCCGCGTGACCTACTGGTCGCGCAGCCGGGGCGAGTACTGGCGCAAGGGCGACACCTCCGGCCACGTCCAGGTCGTCCGCGGCGCGCGGCTCGATTGCGACGGCGATGTCGTGCTGCTCGACGTCGATCAGACGGGCGCGGCCTGCCACACGGGCACGACGACCTGCTTCGACGGCGAGGAGCGCGACCTCCACCCGGTGACCGCGTGACCGAGAGCTGGTCCGCGCGCCGCGGCCGTTCCACGAGCGTCCTCGCGATCCTCGCGGGCGGCGCCGGAAGCCTCATCGGATCCACGCAGGTCTGGGCCACGGCGTCGCTCGCGGACGCGGACGTCACCGCAACGGGCGCCGACGGCATCGCGCTCCTTCAGCCGTTGTCGCTCGCGGCGCTCGCCCTGTCCCTCGCCCTCGCTCTGTCGGGCCCCGCGCTGCGCTACGTGCTCGCGGCGCTCGGCGTCGCTATCGGGGCCGCGCTCGTCGCGGTCACGGCGCCCGTCGCCTGGTCGGCTCCCACGAGCGTCGTACAGACCGCCGTGACGGATCACACGGGCATCAGCGGCGAGACCGCCGTCGCCGACCTCGTGTCCGGCATCGCGGTCACGCCCTGGGCGTGGCTCGGCGCCCTCTTCGGCGCCCTCGTCGCGCTCGGCGGTCTGCTCGCCCTCGTCACGGCCCGCTCGTGGCGCCGCGGCGGCCGCCGGTTCGACACGGGCACCGGCGCCCGGCCCGCCACGGGCCCCCTGGACGCCGTCGACACGTGGGACGACCTGTCCCGTGGCGACGACCCCACCCGCCCGGCCTGAGCCGGCGGATCCCCTAGACTCGTCATCGTTCCGCACCATTCGAGGAGTACCCCCATGAGCAACCCCATCGGCGACCCCGGACACGGACACTCGCCCGCCGCCTGGACGAACGTCATCATCATGCTGGTCGGCCTGGCCGTGGCGACCGTTGCACTGTTCCTGGGGCAGATCTGGCTCGTGTGGGCGGGCGCGGTCATCGTCGTGATCGGCCCGATCGTAGGCCTCATCATGTCGAAGGCCGGCTTCGGCGTGAACGGACCCAAGTACCAGCCCAAGGGTCACTGATGTCGCTCCTTGCCGACCTCACGGCGGGGGCGGTCGAGGACGCGGAGGCACGCCGCGCCGAGCAGCCGCTCGCCGCCGTTGAGGCGCGCGCCGCGGCCGCACCGGCGCCGCGCGACGCGCGCGCCTTCCTCACGCCCTCCGAGCGCATCAAGGTCATCGCGGAGGTCAAGCGCGCGAGCCCCTCGCGCGGCGACCTCGCGGCGATCCCGGACCCGGCGCGCCAGGCGGGCCTCTACGAGACCGGCGGCGCGTCCGCGATCAGCGTGCTCACGGAGGGCCGGCGCTTCAAGGGGTCCCTCGCGGACCTCACCGCCGTGCGCGAGCGCGTGGCGTTGCCGGTCCTGCGCAAGGACTTCATCGCCACGCCGTACCAGGTCGCCGAGGCGCGCGCCGCCGGCGCCGACATGGCGCTCCTCATCGTCGCGGCCCTGGATCCGGCCGCCCTCGCCGAGCTGTACGCTCTCGTCGTCGAGTGGGGGATGACGCCGCTCGTGGAGGCGCACACCGCCGACGAGGTGCGCGCGGCCGTTGACCTCGGCGCGCCACTCATCGGCGTCAACGCCCGCGACCTCAGCGACTTCACGCTCGACCGCGACCTGTTCGCCCGGCTGTCGGAGGGGATTCCGTCCGGCACGATCCGCGTCGCGGAGTCGGCGGTCGCCACGCCCGACGACGTCGTGCGCTACCGGCGCGACGGGGCGGACGCCGTCCTCATCGGCGAGGCGCTCGTCACGGGCGACCCCGTTCGCACCCTCGGCGCCTTCCTCTCCGCCACAGAAGGGATCTGATGTCTCTGCGCGACCAACCCGGCCCGTTCTTCGGCGACTTCGGCGGGCGCTACATGCCCGAGTCGCTCATCGCCGCGATCGACGAGCTCGCCGAGGCCCACCGCTCCGCCATGGCGGATCCGTCGTTCCGGCAGGAGCTCGCGGGGCTGCTCGCCGACTACGCTGGCCGCCCGTCGCCGCTCACGGAGGTGCCCCGGTTCGCGGAGCACGCCGGCGGCGCGCGCGTGTTCCTCAAGCGCGAGGACCTCAATCACACGGGGAGCCACAAGATCAACAACGTGCTCGGCCAGGCGCTCTTGACGCGCCGCCTGGGCAAGATCCGCGTGATCGCCGAGACGGGCGCGGGGCAGCACGGCGTCGCAACGGCGACGGCGGCCGCGCTGTTCGGCCTCGAGTGCACCATCTACATGGGAGAGGTCGACACCGAGCGCCAAGCCCTCAACGTCGCCCGGATGCGCCTGCTGGGCGCCGAGGTGATCGCGGTCACGACCGGTTCGCGCACCCTCAAGGACGCGATCAACGAGGCCTATCGCGACTGGGTCGCCAGCGTCGAGACGACCAACTACATCTTCGGCACGGCCGCGGGACCGCACCCGTTCCCGGCCATGGTCCGCGATTTCCAGAAGATCATCTCCGAGGAGGCGCGCAGCCAGCTCCTGGAGCGCACGGGCGCCCTGCCGGACGCCGTCGTCGCGTGCGTCGGCGGTGGCTCGAACGCGATCGGCATGTTTGACGCGTTCATCGACGATCCCTCGGTCGCGCTGTACGGCGTCGAGGCGGCGGGCGACGGCGTCGACACCGCCCGCCACGCAGCGTCTATCGAGCGCGGCCGCGAGGGCGTGCTGCACGGCGCGCGCACGTTCGTCCTCATGGACGACGACGGCCAGACCATCGAGTCGCACTCGATCTCCGCGGGTCTCGACTACCCAGGCGTCGGGCCGGAGCACGCGTGGCTCGCGGCCACCGGCCGCGCGACGTACATTCCCGCCACCGACGACGAGGCGATGCAGGCGCTGCGCCTGCTGACCCGCACCGAGGGCATCATCCCGGCGATCGAGTCGGCGCACGCGCTCGCCGGCGCGATCCGGTTGGGGCGCGAGCTCGGCTCGGACGCGACGATCGCGATCTGCCTGTCGGGCCGCGGCGACAAGGACATGGACACGGCCGCGCGCTACTTCGGCCTCTACGACGGGGGAGAGGGCGCATGACCTCCACGGTGGAACGGGCGATCGACCGCGCCCGTGACGAGGGGCGCGGCGCCTTCGTCGGGTACCTCCCGGTCGGCTATCCGGACCTCGCGACCTCCATCGACGCCGCCGTGGCGCTCGCGGAGGCGGGCGCGGACGTCCTCGAGCTCGGGCCGCCCTACAGCGACCCGGTCATGGACGGACCCATCATCCAGGAGGCCACGAAGGCCGCCCTCGAGGCGGGCTTTCGCACCCCCGACCTGTTCACCGCCGTGCGGGAGATCTCGGGCCGCACCGCGGTGCCGATCCTCGTCATGACCTACTGGAACCTCGTCGTCCAGTACGGCGTGGACCGCTACGCGGCCGACCTCGCGGCGGCCGGCGGCGCGGGCCTCATCACCCCCGACATCACGCCCGACGCGGCAGCCGAGTGGGTCGACGCGGCCGATCGCCATGGCCTCGACCGTGTGTTCCTCGCGGCGCCCACGTCGACGAACGAGCGACTCGAGATGATCGCCGGCGCGTCCCGAGGCTTCGTGTACACGGTCTCGACCATGGGAATCACGGGCGAGCGCGCCGAGCTCGACCAGGCCGCGCGCGAGCTGGTCGGGCGCCTGCGCGCCCACGGTGCGGAGCGCGCCTGCGTCGGCATCGGCATCTCCACCGCCGACCAGATCGCCGACGTGTGCGCGTATGCGGACGGCGCGATCGTGGGAACCGCGCTCGTGCGGGCTCTCCGCGACGGCGGCGTCGACGGCCTCGCCGAGGTCGCCCGCGAGCTCGCCTCCGGCACGCGCCGCCGGGACACGGACGCGGCCTGAGCCGCACCCCGATCCGACTCACCCAAGGACGTAGACTCTCCTCATCATGCTGCCTTCCGCGTCGCTCGTTGCCGCGAGCATCCCCAGCCCTCCCATCTCCTCCTTCACCTTCGGGGGAGAGTGGACGATCGGATCCTTCACGCTCGGACCGTTCACGATCCACTTCTACGCGCTGTGCATCCTCGCGGGGATCATCGTGGCGACGATCATGACGAACGCCCGGCTCACCCGCCGCGGCGCCGAGCCGTGGGTCGTCATCGACGTGGGCCTGCCCGCCGTGATCCTCGCCCTCGTGGGCGCACGCGCCTTCCACGTCCTCACCCACTGGGACTTCTACTTCTCCGCCGGCCGCGCCTGGTGGAACCCGTTCGTCGAGAACGCGGTCTGGAACATCTGGGACGGCGGCATCGCGATCTTCGGCGCGCTGCTGGGCGGCGCGCTCGGAGCGTGGATCGGCTGCCGCTGGACGGGCATCCGGTTCTCGGCGTTCGCCGACGCGCTCGCGCCCGGCCTGCTGCTCGCGCAGGCGCTCGGCCGCTTCGGCAACTGGTTCAACCAGGAGCTCTTCGGCCTGCCGACGGACCTGCCGTGGGGCCTCGAGATCGACGCCGACAACGCCGCCGTCCCCGCCGGCCTGCCCGCCGACACCCTCTTCCACCCGACCTTCCTCTACGAGGTCCTCTGGAACGGCGCCGGCGTCATCGTGCTGCTCGCGCTCTCGCGCCGCGTGGGCATGCAGTGGGGCCGCCTGTTCGCCGTGTACCTCATCTGGTACGGCGCGGGTCGCGTCGTGTGGGAGTCGATCCGGATCGACCCGAGCGAGATCTTCTTCGGGCTCCGCACGAACGTGTGGGCCGCGCTCTTCGCCGTCGCGCTCGGCGTCGTCGTGCTCGCCGTCCAGTCGCGCCACACGGGCCTCGAGCCCTCGGTGTACGTCCCCGGGCGACAGCGGTCCGACCAGAATGCGCTAGCATCGCATGACAGCCCCGACGACTTCGTCGACATCAGCGAACCGCCGTCGTCGGAGATCAGCCCCTCGGCCGCCGCCACAAGCACAGCAGCCGCGAAGTAAGCCGCCCTCGCGCGGCGGAGCACCGCTCGCTTCGCACCCACCCCCACCGGCTTGCCGTCGGGCCGACGTCGTCCCCACAGAGCACGAGATACGAGGACGGAATCGCTTATGGCATTCAGCCTGCGTCCTGGCGCGCCCGGCGCGCTCCCCGCCCGACAGGGCATGTACAACCCCGCATTCGAGAAGGATGCGTGCGGCCTCGCGATGGTCGCGACGCTGCGCGGTGAGCCGGGCCACGACATCGTCGACCTGGCGCTCGAGGCTCTCACGAACCTCGAGCACCGCGGCGCGATCGGATCCGACGCCGGCACCGGCGACGGCGCGGGCATCCTCACGCAGATGCCCGACGCCTTCCTGCGCGCCGTGGCGGGCTTCGAGCTGCCCCCGGTGAGCGAGTACGCCGCCGGCATGGCGTTCCTCCCGACGGACGCCGAGGAGCGGGCCGAGCACAAGCGCGGCATCGAGCACATCGCCGCGACCGAGAACCTGCACGTGCTCGGCTGGCGCGAGGTGCCCGTCGCGCCCGACAACCTCGGCCGCCTCGCGCGCGACGCGCAGCCGGCCATCGAGCAACTGTTCCTCGCGAGCGCCCAGGCGGGCCACCAGGAGCCCCTGTCCGGGATCGCGCTCGACCGCCGCGCGTACCGGCTGCGCAAGCGCGCCCAGCACGAGCTCGGCGCCTACTTCGTCTCGCTCTCCAGCCGCACCCTCGGCTACAAGGGCATGGTCACGACCCTGCAGCTCGAGCCGTTCTACCTGGACCTGCAGGACGAGCGCTTCGTCACCGAGCTGGCCGTCGTCCACTCGCGCTACTCGACCAACACCTTCCCGTCGTGGCCGCTCGCGCAGCCGTTGCGCATGCTCGCCCACAACGGCGAGATCAACACGGTGGGCGGAAACCGAAACTGGATGCGCGCGCGCCAGTCGCAGCTGTCGAGCGAGCTGCTCGGCGACATGAAGCCGCTCCTGCCGATCTGCTCCGACACCGAGAGCGACTCCGCGTCGTTCGACGAGACGCTCGAGCTCCTGACGCTGTCGGGCCGCTCGCTGCCGCACGCCATGCTGATGATGGTGCCGGAGGCGCACGAGAAGAAGGCGGGGCTGGACCCCGACCTCAAGGCGTTCTACGAGTACCACGCGGGCCTCATGGAGCCGTGGGACGGCCCCGCCGCCCTCCTCGCGACCGACGGCACCCTCGTCTGCGCGACGCTCGACCGCAATGGTCTGCGCCCCGGGCGCTGGACCGTCACGAACGACGGGCTCGTCGTCATCGGCTCGGAGACCGGCGTCCTCGACTTCGCCCCCGATCGGATCGCGCGCCGCGGTCGCCTGCAGCCCGGCACGATGTTCGTCGTCGACACCGAGAACGGCCGCATCCTCGCCGACGCCGAGGTGAAGGGCCGCCTCGCGAAGAAGGAGCCGTGGCGCGAGTGGCTCGACAAGGGCACGGTCCGGCTCGCCGACCTGCCCGAGCGGGAGCACCTCGTCCACCCCATCGCCTCGATCCGACGCCGCCAGCGCACGTTCGGGTACACCGAGGAGGAGCTGAAGATCCTGCTCGGCCCGATGGGTCGCACGGGAGCCGAGCCGATCGGCGCGATGGGATCCGACACCCCGATCGCCGTGCTGAGCAAGCGCCCGCGCCTGCTGTTCGACTACTTCGTGCAGCAGTTCGCGCAGGTGACGAACCCGCCGCTCGACTCGATCCGCGAGGAGGTCGTGACCAGCCTCACGCTGAACCTCGGCCCCGAGGCGAACCTGCTCACGAGCGGGGCCGCGCACGCGCGCGGCGTCGGGCTCGACTTCCCCGTGATCGACAACGACGAGCTCGCGAAGATCCAGCACATCGACAGCGCCCTTCCGGGCCGCACCTCCGTCACCGTGCCCTCGCTGTACCGCGTGTCCGCGGGCGCGAAGGGCATGGAGAAGCGCATCGATCGGATGTGCGCGGAGGTCGACCGCGCGATCGAGGACGGCGCCGAGTTCATCGTCCTGAGCGACCGCGACTCGAACCAGGACCTCGCGCCGATCCCCTCGCTGCTCGCCGTGTCGGCGGTGCACCACCACCTCATCCGCAACGAGACGCGCATGAAGGTCGGCCTCGTCGTCGAGGCGGGCGACGTGCGCGAGGTGCACCACGTGGCCGTGCTCCTCGGCTACGGCGCGAGCGCCGTGAACCCCTACCTGGCGATGGAGTCGGCCGAGCACCTCGTGCGCAGCGGATCCGTCACGGGCGTGAGCCCCGAAAAGGCCGTCAAGAACCTGATCTACGCGCTCGGCAAGGGCGTGCTGAAGATCATGTCGAAGATCGGCATCTCGACCGTGTCCTCGTACGCGGGCGCGCAGGTGTTCGAGGCCGTCGGGCTCTCCTCGGCGTTCGTCGAGAAGTACTTCACGGGCACCGAGACGAAGATCCAGGGCGTCGGCCTGGACGCCATCGCGCGCGAGACCGCCGCGCGCCACGCGTTCGCGTACCCCGAGGACCGCGCGCCCCGCGCGCACGAGCGGCTCTGGACGGGCGGCGAATACCAGTGGCGGCGCGACGGGGCTGAGCACCTGTTCAACCCCGAGACCATCTTCCGGCTGCAGCACTCCACGCGTACCGGTCGGTACGACATCTTCCGCGAGTACACGAAGATGGTCGACGACCAGGCCGCGGAGCTGAAGACCCTGCGCGGGCTGTTCCAGCTCACCCCCGGCGACCGTCGCCCCGTGCCGCTCGACGAGGTCGAGCCCGCCTCGGCGATCGTGAAGCGCTTCTCGACGGGAGCGATGAGCTACGGATCCATCTCCCGCGAGGCGCACGAGACGCTCGCGATCGCGATGAACCAGCTCGGCGGCAAGTCGAACACGGGCGAGGGCGGCGAGGACATCGATCGACTCCTCGACCCGTCGCGCCGCAGCGCCATCAAGCAGGTGGCGTCCGGCCGATTCGGCGTCACGAGCATGTACCTGACGCACGCCGACGACATCCAGATCAAGCTGGCGCAGGGCGCCAAGCCGGGCGAGGGCGGGCAGCTGCCTCCCGGCAAGGTGTACCCGTGGGTCGCGCGGACGCGTCACTCGACGCCGGGCGTGGGGCTCATCTCTCCGCCCCCGCACCACGACATCTACTCGATCGAGGATCTCAAGCAGCTCATCTTCGACCTGAAGCGGGCAAACCCGTCGGCGCGCGTGCACACGAAGCTCGTCAGCCAGTCGGGGATCGGCGCGGTCGCCGCGGGCGTTGCCAAGGCGCTCAGCGACGTGATCCTCGTGTCCGGACACGATGGCGGCACCGGCGCGAGCCCGCTGAACTCGCTCAAGCACGCGGGCACGCCGTGGGAGCTCGGCCTCGCCGAGACGCAGCAGACCCTGATGCTCAACGGCATGCGGGACCGCGTCGTCGTCCAGGTCGACGGACAGATGAAGACCGGTCGCGACGTCGTGATCGCGGCGCTGCTCGGCGCGGAGGAGTTTGGTTTCGCGACCGCGCCGCTCGTCGTCGAGGGCTGCATCATGATGCGCGTGTGCAATCTCGACACGTGCCCCGTCGGCGTCGCCACGCAGAACCCCGTCCTGCGCTCGCGCTTCACGGGCCAGGCCGAGCACGTCGTGAACTTCATGATGTTCATCGCCGAGGAGGTGCGCGAGTACCTCGCCGAGCTGGGCTTCCGCTCGCTCGAGGAGGCCATCGGGCGCGTTGAGGCACTGGACGTCAACCGCGCGATCGCGCACTGGAAGGCCGACGGCCTCGACCTCGCGCCCATCCTGGACGGTCCCGCCTTCGACGCCGCCGAGCCCCGCCAGCACGCGCGGTCGCAGAACCACGAGCTCGAGGAGCACTTCGACGTCCAGCTCATCGAGCGGGCGCAGGACGTCATCGCCTCGGGCGGCGACCTCACGATCGACCTCCCCGTCCGGAACACGGCGCGCGCCGTCGGAACGATGCTCGGCCACGAGGTCACGAAGGCGCACGGCGAGCACGGGCTCACGAACGGATCCATCACCGTGAACCTCACGGGATCCGCGGGGCAGTCCTTCGGCGCGTTCCTCCCGGGCGGCGTCAGCCTGCGCCTCGAGGGCGACTCGAACGACTACGTCGGTAAGGGCCTCTCCGGCGGCCACATCGTCGTGCGGCCGCCGCGCGACGCGACCTTCGATGCGTCCGAGAACGTCATCGCGGGCAACGTCATCGGCTACGGCGCGACGCAGGGCTCGCTGTTCCTCCGCGGCGTCGTGGGCGAGCGCTTCCTCGTCCGCAACTCCGGCGCCTCGGCGGTCGTCGAGGGCGTGGGCGACCACGCGCTTGAGTACATGACCGGCGGGCTCGCCGTGATCCTCGGCGAGACGGGACGGAACCTCGGCGCCGGCATGTCCGGCGGCACGGCCTACGTGTACCGCCTCGACCGCGACAAGGTCAACACGCAGGCGCTCGACTCGGGCGAGCTCACGCTCGGCGAGCTCGGCTCCGGCGACGTCGAGATCCTGCGGGATCTCCTGGAGCGCCACGTGGCGGAGACCGGATCCGACCTCGCGGAGCGCTTGCTCGGCGATCTCGAGAACGAGGCGGCGAACTTCGTGCGGGTGCTCCCGCGCGACTACGCCGCCGTCCTGAAAACGCGCCAGGACGCCGCCGATGAGGGGCTCGACCCCGACGGCGACGTCGTCTGGAACCGAATCCTGGAGGTGACCGGTGGCTGATCCCAAGGGCTTTATGAAGGTGACCGAGCGGGAGACCCCCGCTCGCCGTCCGGTGCCCGTGCGCATTATGGACTGGAAAGAGGTCTACGAGCCGGGCGACAAGGCCGTCCTGACGCGTCAGGCCGGCCGCTGCATGGACTGCGGCGTGCCGTTCTGTCACCAGGGGTGCCCCCTCGGCAACCTCATCCCCGAGTGGAACGACCTCACCTGGAAGGGGGAGGGGCGCGCGGCGATCGACCGCCTGCACGCCACGAACAACTTCCCCGAGTTCACCGGCCGGCTGTGCCCGGCGCCGTGCGAGTCCGCGTGCGTGCTGGGCATCAACCAGCCCGCGGTCACGATCAAGCAGATCGAGGTCTCGATCATCGACGAGGCGTTCGGCAACGGCTGGGTCGAGCCCAAGCCCCCGACACGCCTGACGGGCAAGACCGTCGCCGTCGTCGGCTCGGGCCCCGCGGGCCTCGCCGCCGCGCAGCAGCTCACGCGCGCGGGGCACACCGTCGCCGTCTACGAGCGGGACGACCGCATCGGCGGCCTGCTGCGGTACGGGATCCCGGACTTCAAGATGGAGAAGCGCCACCTCGACATGCGCCTGCGCCAGATGCGGGACGAGGGCACCCGCTTCCGCGCCGGCGTCGCGATCGGCGTCGACATCACGTGGGACGACCTGCGCGCGCGCTACGACGCCGTCGTGGTCGCCACGGGCGCCACCGTGCCGCGCGACCTGCCGATCCCCGGCCGCGATCTCGCCGGCGTCCACTTCGCCATGGAGTACCTCGTCGAGGCCAACAAGGTCGGCGCGGGCGACACCGTCCCGAACCAGATCACGGCCGAGGGCAAGCACGTCGTCGTCATCGGCGGCGGCGACACGGGCGCCGACTGCATCGGCACGGCGCACCGTCAGGGCGCGCTCAGCGTGACGAACCTCGCGATCGGCCGCAAGCCGGGCGACACGCGCCCCGACCACCAGCCGTGGCCCACGGACCCGACGGTGTTCGAGATCTCGTCGGCGCACGAGGAGGGCGGCGAGCGTCAGTTCCTCGCCTCCACCGTGGAGTTCCTCGGGAACGAGGCGGGCGAGGTGCGCGCGCTGCGCGTGGCCGAGACCGAGTTCGTGGACGGCCGCCGCGTGCCGAAGAGCGGCACCGAGCGGGAGATCCCGGCGGACCTCGTGCTCATCGCCATGGGGTTCACCGGCCCCGAGCGCGACCACCTGGAGCACCAGCTGGCGACGCAGTTCACCGACCGCGGCGCGATCGTGCGCGACGATTCCTACGAGTCGGCCGACCGCGGCGTCTTCGTCGCAGGCGACGCCGGCCGCGGCCAGTCGCTCATCGTGTGGGCGATCGCGGAGGGGCGCGCGGCCGCCGCGCGCGTCGACGAGCAGCTCATGGGCGAGACGTTCCTGCCCGCGCCCGTGAAGCCCACGGACATCGGCATGCACGTCTGACGGCGACCGCCGCGCGGCGCGTTCGCGTCGCGAGGGAACCCCGAATGCGCGTAGGGTGAGAAGCGCGTTCGGGTTTCCCGACATTTCAGGCGCGTGCGGCGCCGACAGGCCCAGGACGCGATTCGACAGCCACCGGGCCCCATCGGGGGTCCAGCAGTGCGGAAGGCGATGCAGTGAGACGAGCCAAGATCGTCGCGACCCTCGGGCCGGCGACCTCGACAAAGGAAACGGTCCGGGAGCTGATTGACGCGGGGCTTGATGTCGCGCGCCTGAACCTCAGCCACGGCGACTACTCCGTGCACGACAACAACTTCGAGAACGTGCGGGGAGCCGCGGCCGACGCCGGCCTGCCCGTCGCGATCCTCGTCGACCTGCAGGGCCCCAAGATCCGCCTCGGCACCTTCGCCGACGGCCCTCACACCCTCGCGGTGGGCGACATCTTCCGCATCACGATGGAGGACGTCGAGGGAACGAAGGACCTCGTCGGGACGACGTATAAGGGCCTGGCGGGCGACGTCGCGCCCGGCGACTACCTCCTCATCGACGACGGCAAGGTCCGCGTCCAGGTCGTCGAGACCGACGGCGTCACGGTGACGACCAAGGTCGTCGTCGGCGGCCCCGTGAGCAACAACAAGGGCATCAACCTGCCCGGCGTCGCGGTCAACGTCCCCGCCCTGAGCGAGAAGGACGAGGCCGACCTGCGGTGGGCCCTGCGCAAGGGCGCCGACATCATCGCCCTGTCGTTCGTGCGCAGCGCGAAGGACGTCGAGCGCGCCCACGTGATCATGGCGGAGGAGGGGCGCCGCGTCCCGATCATCGCCAAGATCGAGAAGCCGCAGGCCGTCGACGTGCTCGAGGAGATCGTCGAGGCCTTCGACGGCATCATGGTCGCCCGCGGCGACCTCGGGGTCGAGCTCCCGCTCGAGGCCGTGCCGATCGTCCAGAAGCGCGCCGTCGCGATGGCCCGCCGCCTCGCCAAGCCCGTCATCGTCGCGACGCAGATGCTCGAGTCGATGATCCAGAACCCTGTCCCGACGCGCGCCGAGACGAGCGACGTCGCCAACGCCGTCCTCGACGGCGCGGACGCGGTCATGCTCTCGGGCGAGACGAGCGTCGGCGACTACCCGGTCGTCACGGTGCAGACCATGGCCCGCATCGTCGAGTCCACGGAGGACCACGGCCTCGAGCGCATCGAGCCGCTCACCACGCGCCCGCGCACCCAGGGTGGCGCCATCACGCTCGCCGCCGTCGATGTCGCGGACTTCGTCGACGCGAAGCTGCTGTGCATCTTCACGCAGACCGGCGACTCGGCCCGCCGGATGTCGCGCCTGCGCTCGTCCCGCCGCATGGTCGCGTTCACCCTTGCCGAGGAGACGCGTCGCCGCATGCAGCTGACGTGGGGCATCCGCTCGGCCCTCGTGGACCCGGTCGAGCACACCGACCAGATGTTCATGCAGGTCGACGAGTACGTGCTGGAGAACGGTCTCGCGCGCGTCGGCGACAAGGTCATCGTCATCTCCGGTTCCCCTCCCGGGATCGCCGGCTCGACCAACGACCTGCGCGTCCACCGTGTGGGCGACGCGGTCCACGGCGCGGCCCCGGCCTACCAGGGCTAGAATCGCGCCCGGCGGCGACCCCCGGGTCGCCGCCCCCGGCCGGTGTGGCGGAATGGCAGACGCGGCGCACTCAAAATGCGCTGTCCGCAAGGACGTGAGGGTTCGAGTCCCTCCACCGGCACGATGTTCGCCCTCGTCGGATCCGCGACGAGTCAATCGGCGAACCACCAGACCCGCGTCATAGGATGGAACACGTGAGCGAAGAGCAGAACGAGAACGCAGGAGGCGCGCCCCGGCGCGTGGTCGTCGCGGAGGACGAGTCGCTGATCCGGATGGACATCGTCGAGATCCTTCGCGACAACGGCTACGACGTCGTCGGCGAGGCCGGCGACGGCGAGACCGCGGTCCAGCTCGCGACGGAGCTGCGCCCCGACCTCGTGGTCATGGACGTGAAGATGCCGCAGCTCGACGGCATCTCGGCCGCCGAGCGGCTGAGCCGCGACCACATCGCGCCCGTCGTGCTGCTGACGGCGTTCAGCCAGAAGGAGCTCGTGGAGCGCGCGACGGAGGCCGGCGCGCTCGCGTACGTCGTCAAGCCCTTCACGCCGAACGACCTGCTGCCCGCGATCGAGATCGCGCTGGCCCGGCACGAGCAGATCATCACGCTCGAGGCCGAGGTCGCCGACATGGTCGAGCGCTTCGAGACGCGCAAGCTCGTGGACCGCGCCAAGGGCCTCCTGAACGAGAAGATGGGGCTCAGCGAGCCCGAGGCGTTCCGCTGGATCCAGAAGGCGTCGATGGACCGCCGCCTCACGATGCAGGACGTCGCGAAGGCGATCATCGAGCAGCTCTCGCCCAAGAAGGACTGATCGCGCCCCGCGCGAAGAAGGGGTCCGGCCGGATGGCCGGGCCCCTTCCGCGTTAGCGGGCGTCCTTGATGAGGTTGGTGATGCGGACGGTCGAGCACCGGCTCCCGCGCTCGTCGCGCACGACGATCTCGTGCACGCACACCGAGCCACCCAGGTGGATCGCGGTGCAGGTGCCGGTCACGAGCCCCGACGTCGCCGAGGCGGTGTGCGTGGCGTTGATGTCGAGACCGACGGCGAGGCGCCCCGGCCCGGCGTGGAGGTTTGCGGCCATGGACCCGAGCGACTCGCCGAGCACGACGTAGGCGCCCCCGTGGAGCAGGCCGACCGGCTGTGTGTTCCCCTCGACCGGCATGGTCGCCACGGCGCGCTCCGCAGAGAACTCCGTGAAGCGGATCCCCATGCGCTCGGCGAGCGCGCCGATCCCGCGCTGCTCGAGCCAGTCGAGACCGTCGGCGGCGGGGTCGGGTGCGGCGCTCATGCGGATTCCTTTCGGCGGAGGGTGGATGTCGGCGGACCCGCATACCCTGGAGGGGTGACGGACCCCACGAAGCCTACTCTGCTCATCGTCGACGGCCACTCGCTGGCCTTCCGCGCGTTCTTCGCGCTGCCGGTCGACACCTTCCAGAACAAGGAGGGGCAGCACACGAACGGCATCCACGGCTTCCTGTCGATGTTCATCAACCTCCTCAAGAACGAGCAGCCGACGCACGTCGCCGTCGCGTTCGACGTCTCCGACCACACCTTCCGCAAGGCGGAGTACCCGGAGTACAAGGAGGGCCGGCAGGAGACGCCGTCCGAGTTCCGCGGGCAGATTCCGCTCCTCAAGAGCTGCCTCGAGGCGATGAACGTCACGGTGCTGGAGAAGGACGGCTACGAGGCCGACGACATCCTCGCGACGCTCGCCCGACGCGGCGCCGAGGCCGGCTACGACGTGCTCGTGTGCTCGGGGGACCGCGACGCGATCCAGCTCGTAAACGAGCGCGTGACCCTGCTCTACCCGTCCGTGCAGGGCGTGTCGAAGCTCAAGCGCTACGACCCGCCGGCCGTGGAGGAGCGGTACGGCGTGCCGCCCGAACAGTACCCCGACATCGCGGCGCTCGTGGGGGAGAAGGCCGACAATCTCCCGGGCGTGCCCAAGGTGGGCGAGAAGACCGCGGTCAAGTGGCTCACCCAGTTCGGGTCGCTCGACGCGATCCTCGAGGGCGCCGAGGGCATCAAGGGCGTCGTGGGCCAGAACCTGCGCGACCACCTCGACGACGTGCGGCGCAACCGCCGTCTCAACCGCCTGCTCGACGACATCGACGTGCCGGTCGAGCTGGAGGCTCTCGAGGTGGGCGCGGCCGACGAGCAGGCCGTGCGCGACATCTTCTCGACGCTCGAGTTCCGCTCGCTCCTCACGCGCGTCCTCGACGCGATGGGCGGATCCGGGTCCGAGCCCGCGCCCGAGCAGCCGGCGGCGCCCGCCGTCGAGGAGCTCGACGCCGCGGGCCTCGCGGCCTGGTTCACGGATCCCGCGCAGGCGGTCGGCGTGACGGTCACGCTGCGCGAGGGCCGGCCCGAGCGCCTGGGCCTCGCGACCGCGGACGCCGCCGTCGAGGCGGCGTGGTCCGACGAGGCGGCGGACGCCGTGCGGGCGTGGTTCGCCTCCGACGCCCCGAAGGTCATGTGCGACGCGAAGGTGCAGGTAAAAGCGCTGCGCCGCGCGGGCGTCGAGGTCCGAGGGCTCCGCACCGACGCCCTGATCGCGGGGTGGATCGCGAGGCCGGCCTTCCCCGACAAGACCCTCGCCCACCTCGTGGACCGCTACCTGGGCGAGCGCCTGCCCGAGGCGGATCCGGACCAGCTCGTCCCGGAGACCGACGGGGCGACGCCGGGCCAGCTCAGCTGGTACACGCTGCGCGCCGCGGAGGCCGTCGTCGCCGCCTTGCCCGAACGCGCCCGCGCCGTGCTCGACGACATCGAGATGCCGACGCTGATCGCCCTCGCCGACATGGAGCTCGCGGGCGTCGCCGTCTCCCACGACGCCCTCAGCGCGTTCTCCGCGCAGCTCGGCGAGCGCGCCGCCGAGATCGCCGCCGAGGCCTACGCCGAGATCGGGCACGAGGTGAACCTCGGCTCGCCCAAGCAGCTGCAGCAGGTGCTCTTCGAGGAGCTCGCGCTGCCGACGACGCGCAAGACGAAGACGGGCTACACGACCGACGCGAGCGCCCTGGCTGAGCTGCAGGTCAAGACGGGCCACCCGTTCCTCGGCCAGCTGCTCGCGCACCGCGAGGCGACGAAGCTCAAGCAGATCATCGACGGCCTGGACCAGGCCATCGCGGACGACGGCCGCGTGCACACGACCTACGTGCAGACGGGCAGCCAGACGGGCCGTCTCTCGAGCACGGATCCGAACCTGCAGAACATCCCCGTGCGCTCGGAGGAGTCCCGTCGCATCCGGCAGGCCTTCGTCGTCGGCGAGGGCTACGAGTCGCTCCTGACCGCCGACTACTCGCAGATCGAGATGCGCATCATGGCGCACCTGTCCGAGGATCCGGGCCTCGTCGAGGCGTTCGTCGCCGGGGAGGATCTCCACCGGTACGTCGGCGCCCAGGTGTTCGGCGTCGACCCGTCGGAGGTCACGAGCGCCATGCGCAGCAAGGTCAAGGCGATGTCCTACGGCCTCGTCTACGGCCTGTCGGCGTTCGGCCTCGCCAAACAGCTCGGTATCGAGCAGAAGGAGGCCAAGCAGCTCATGCTCGGCTACTTCGAGCGCTTCGGAGCCGTGCGCGACTACCTGCGCGCCTCGGTCGAGAAGGCCCGCGAGGACGGCTACACGGAGACGATCTTCGGCCGCCGGCGCCCGTTCCCCGACCTGTCCAGCCCTAACCGGGTGCTCCGCGAGAACGCCGAGCGCGCCGCCCTGAACGCGCCCATCCAGGGCAGCGCCGCCGACATCATGAAGATCGCGCTGTTCCGGATCCACGAGCGACTCCGCGGCATGAGCTCGCGCCTGCTCCTGCAGATCCACGACGAGGTTGTCGTGGAGGTGGCGCCGGGCGAGCGCGATGCGGTCGAGCAGCTCGTGCGCGAGGAGATGGCCGGCGCCGCGGACCTCACGGTCCCGCTCTCCGTGCAGGTGGGCTTCGGCGGCGACTGGAACGAGGCCGCGCACTGACCGCGCGGGCCTGCCGATAGCCTGGGGGGACCCATGGATGACAATCGACGACCCCAGACACTGATCGATACCCTGGCCGAGGAGTGGGTCGACACCCTCGTCGGCCTGCGTCCCACGCTCGGGACGTACATCGGCCGCACGGAGGCGAACGACCGCTTCGGCGACTACGGTCCCGGCGGCCACGAGGCGCTCGCCTCGGCCACCCGCGACACCCTGACGCGCCTCGAGGCGCTCGAACCGGCCGACGCGACCGACCGCGTCACGCAGGCCGACCTGTCCCGCGAGCTGTGCCTCGACCTCGAGCTGCACGAGTCCCGCTGGCACCTGCGCGACCTCAACGTGCTCGAGAGCCCCTCGCAGGACATCCGCCAGGCGTTCGACCTCATGCCCACCGATACCGCGGACGACTGGGAGCACTTCGCCACCCGCCTCGCCGCGGTCCCCGACGCGATCGACGGCTACATCGCCACGCTCCGCGAGGGGATCCACGAGGGCGTCGTACCGGCGGTGCGCCAGGTGCGCGAGGTCGCCGAACAGGCCCGGAGCTACGCCTTCCCCGACGGGTTCTTCGACCAGCTGGTGGCGGGCGCGAGCGCGCAGGGGGATCCGCTTCCCCGTGCCCTCGATGCCGCGCTGTCCGATGGCGCCGACGCCGCGCGCTCGGCATACGGCCGGCTCGCGCGCTTCCTCGACGGCGTCCTGGCGCCGCGCGCCGCGGAGGAGGACGCCGTGGGGCGCGAGCTGTACGGGATCCACTCCCGCCGCTTCCTCGGCGCCGACGTCGACCTCGACGAGACGTACGCGTGGGGGCTCGAGGAGCTCGCGCGCGTGCGCGCCGAGCAGGAGGCGCTCGCGCGCGAAATCCTGCCTGGCGCGAGCGTCGAGGACGCCGTCGCGCACCTTGAGCGCGACATGACCCGCAAGCTCATCGGGCAGGACGCCCTGCGCGAATGGATGCAGGAGACCGCGGACCGCGCGGTGGCCGAGCTCGGCGAGACGCACTTCGACATCCCCGAACCCGTGCGCCGCGTGGAGTGCATGATCGCGCCGACGACGTCGGGGGAGATCTACTACACGGCCCCGAGCGACGACTTCTCCCGGCCCGGCCGGATGTGGTGGTCCGTCCCGGACGGCGTGCGCGCGTTCGACACCTGGCGCGAACTGACCACGGTGTACCACGAGGGTGTGCCGGGCCATCACCTGCAGATCGGCCAGGCCGTCTACAACCGGGCCGAGCTGAACAGCTGGCGGCGCCTGCTCGCCGGGACCTCCGGCCACGCGGAGGGCTGGGCCCTCTACGCCGAGCGCCTCATGGAGGAGCTCGGCTACCTCGACGACCCCGCCGCCCGCCTCGGCATGCTCGACGGGCAGCGGATGCGCGCGGCCCGCGTCGTGCTCGACATCGGCGTGCACCTCGGCAAGCGGCGCCCCGATAGCTACCAGAAGTGGGACGCGGACTACGCTCTCGAGTTTCTCCGCCGCAACGTGAACATGGCCGACCAGTTCGTCACGTTCGAGCTGAACCGGTACCTCGGCTGGCCGGGGCAGGCGCCGTCGTACAAGGTGGGTCAGCGGATCTGGACGGACATCCGCGACGCGGTCCGGGAGCGCGAGGGCGAGGGCTTCTCGATGAAGGCGTTCCACAAGCGGGCGCTCGACCTCGGCGGCGTCGGCCTCGACACGCTGCGCGCGGAGCTCGTCGGCTGACCTCGGCTGGCGCGAAGGGTCACCCCGACACTAACCTGTCGGGGTGACCTCCGTTTCGCAGCGCCTCGACGGCGCCCGCTTCTCTCGCTCGCACGGTCGGATCCTCACGGGATCCGGGCTCGGCTGGGCCCTCGACGCCATGGACGTCGGGCTCATCTCGTTCATCATCGCGGCGCTCGCCGTCGAGTGGGACCTGGCGCCCGGCACTGCCGGATGGATCACGTCGGTGGGGTTCATCGGGATGGCGATCGGCGCGAGCCTCGGCGGCCTTCTTGCGGACCGCTTCGGGCGCCGGCAGGTCTTCGCCGTGACGCTGCTCGTCTACGGTCTCGCGACGGGCGCGAGCGCGCTCGTCGGCGGCGTTGGCGCGCTCATCGCGCTGCGCTTTCTCGTCGGCCTGGGGCTCGGTTCCGAGCTCCCCGTCGCGTCCACGTACGTGAGCGAGTTCGCCCCGGCGCGGATCCGCGGCCGCCTCGTGGTCATTCTCGAGGCGTTCTGGGCCGTCGGCTGGACGGCCTCGGCGCTGATCGGCTACTTCGTCGTGCCGCTCGAGAACGGGTGGCGCTGGGCCTTCGCGCTCGGGGCGATCCCGGCGGCGTACGCCCTCGTGGTCCGGTGGGGCCTGCCGGAGTCTCCCCGGTGGCTCGCGGCGCGCGGCCGGACGGCCGAGGCCGAGGCCATCACGCACCGCTTCCTCGGCGACTCGGCCGACGCCGTGGATGGCGCGGCGCCGGCGGCGCCCGGCCGGCCCGCCCGCGCGGGCGTGGGCGCGCTGTTCCGGGGCGCGCTCGCCCGGAAGACCGCCGCGCTCTGGGTGGTCTGGTTCTGCGTGAACTTCGCCTACTACGGCGCCTTCATCTGGATCCCCTCGATCCTCGTGGCGCAGGGCTTCGACCTCGTCCGCTCGTTCGGTTACACGCTCATCATCACCCTCGCGCAGCTGCCGGGATACGCGGTGGCCGCCTGGCTCATCGAGGTGTGGGGGCGACGGGCGACGCTGTCGGTCTTCCTCGTCGGATCCGCCCTTTCGGCAATGGCCTTCGGCGCCGCGGGGGAGGTGTGGCAGATCCTCACCTTCGGGTGCCTGCTGTCCTTCTTCAACCTCGGGGCGTGGGGCGCGCTGTACGCCGTCAGTCCGGAGGTCTATCCGACCGCGGTACGCGCCACCGGCGCGGGCTGGGCGGCGGGCGTGGGGCGCATCGCCTCGATCGCCGCGCCACTGTTCACCCCCTGGGCCCTCGCCGTCTCCGGCGCCGGGCTCGTGTTCACGGTGTTCGCGATCGCGTTCGCGATCGCCGCCGCCGCCGCGTGGGCCGTCGGGGACATGCGCGGCGTACCGCTCGACGAGGCGGTGCCGCGCTCCTAGGGCGACACACGCTAGCCGCGCCCGCGCCACGCGGGGTTCCTAGGATGGATCCGTGACGAGTGTGCGATATGTGGCGATCGGCGATTCCTTCACGGAGGGCGTGGGCGACGAGCGCCCGGACGGGACGCCCCGGGGATGGGCCGACCTCGCGGCCGAGGGGTGGGCGAGCTCGCGGGGCGAGGCGATCGATTACGCCAACCTCGCGATCCGCGGCAAGCTCGCGTGGCCGGTCGTCGACGAGCAGCTCGAACCGGCGCTCGCGCTGCGCCCAACGCATCTGTCGTTCAACGGCGGCGGCAACGACATGCTCCGCCCCGGCCGCTCGATCGATCGCGTCGTCGACGCGTTCGTCCACGTGGCGGCGCGGTGCGCCGCCGAAGGCGTCGTGCCCATCCTGCTCGCCGGGGCGGATCCGTCGGGCGGCCTACCGCTGTCGCGCGTGATCCGGCGCCGCGGCGACGAGCTGACGCGCGCCGTCACCGCCCGCCTGCGCGGGCGCACCGGCATCGTCTGGGCGATCAACTGGACGGACGCCTCCCTCCGCGAGCCCGCGTTCTGGTCGCCCGACCGGCTCCACATGAACGTCCGCGGGCACCACCGCGTCGCGGCGCGCGTTCTCGAGGCCGTGGGGGAGCAGGCGCCGCCCAACTGGTGGTCCCTGCCGGAGGGCGCGGGCGCGCACCTGGACAACCGCGACTACTACCGCGCACACGTCGTGCCGTGGATCCGCCGGCGGCTGACGGGAACGTCCTCGGGGGACGGCCGCAGCGCGAAGATCCCCGACTGGCTCCGCGTGCCGCCGCACCTCCCGGAGACCGCGTGACCCGAGCCCGAAGTTTATGCGTCAGAATGGATGCATGAAGAAGATCGGGTTCCTGTCCTTCGGGCACTGGACGCCGCACCCGCAGTCGGGGACGCGGTCGGCGAGCGACGTGTTGCACCAGTCCATCGACCTCGCGCAAGCGGCGGAGGATCTGGGCGCCGACGGCGCCTACTTCCGCGTGCACCATTTCGCTCGCCAGCTCGCGTCGCCGTTCCCACTGCTTGCCGCGGCGGGCGCGAAGACGAGCCGCATCGAGCTCGGCACCGGCGTCATCGACATGCGGTACGAAAATCCCATGTACATGGTCGAGGACGCCGGCGCCGCCGACCTCATCTCGGACGGCCGCCTGCAGCTCGGCATCTCGCGGGGCTCGCCCGAGCAGGTCATCGACGGCTGGAAGTACTTCGGGTACGGCGCGGCCGAGGACGACCCGCAGGGCGAGGCCGCGGCGCGCCAGAAGACCGAGCTCTTCCTGCAGCTCCTCGAGGGCCGCGGCTTCGCGGAGCCGAACCCTCGCCCCATGTTCCCGAACCCGCCGGGGATGCTGCGGCTCGAGCCGCACAGCGAGGGCCTGCGCGAGCGCATCTGGTGGGGCGCCGGATCCGACGCCACCGCGCGCTGGGCCGCGCAGCAGGGCATGAACCTCATGAGCTCGACGCTCAAGAACGACGAGACGGGCGAGCCGTTCCACGTCCAGCAGGCGAAGCAGCTGCGCGCCTTCGCGGACGAGTGGGCGACGCACGACCACGGGTTCTCGCCGCGCACCTCCGTGTCGCGATCGATCTTCGCGATCACGAACGACACGGATCGCCGCTACTTCCTCGGCGGTGACACGGAGGACCAGATCGGCCACATCGACGAGAAGACCCGCGCGATCTTCGGCCGCTCCTACGCCGACGAGCCCGACGCGCTCATCGAGCAGCTGCGCCACGACGAGGCGATCGCTGAGGCGGACACGCTGCTGCTGACCGTCCCCAACCAGCTCGGCGTCGACTACAACGCGCACGTCATCGAGTCGATCCTCACGCACGTCGCGCCCGCGCTGGGCTGGCGCTGAGCGCGCGGGGCGCCGGTCAGAGGCCCTGGCCGGCGTCCCAGAGGCGCTCCGTCTGGCCGACGAGGAGGCCGTCGAGCGACGTGGCCTGCGCGTCGGTCAGCGAGGCGACGTAGTCGATGACGCCGCGCCCGGTCGCTCGGCGGCGGATCTCCTCCTCGCTCGTGACGTCGATGAGGTCGGGGCTTTCGCGCTTGACGCGCAGGTAGTCCTCCGTCGCGAGGTCGACGAAGTCGATCAGCCGCCGCGGGGCGCGCCGGACGTCGTGCGCGTCGTCGATCCACGCCGCGAACCCGTCCACGAGCCGCTCGAGGACGCTCGCCTGGCCCCGCTGATACACGGCGAGGTCCGGGCGGTCGAGGATGAACCGCTCGTGGAGGAACTTCAGCACCGCGACCTCGTGCCACGCCCTCCGGTCCAGGCTCACGTGGCCCGAGCGCGCGTCCGGCTCGCGCGTGACGAAGACGGACGCCTGGAGATGAGCGATCCACTCGGACGTGAACCCCGCGAGCGCGCGCTCCGAGGCGAGCGAGCCATCGAACGGCACGGCGAGGAGCCCGTCGACGACCTCCTCCGTGACCTTCGCGACGGCGCGCTCGAATGCATCGGGGTCCGCGATCCACGGATCCCTGGCTTCGAGCCGGCGCCACAGCAGCTCCAGCGCGTGACCGGGGGAGCGATTCGCGATCGCGAGGGCGGGCGCGTCGAGGGCGCGGAGCTCCGTGAGGTCGCGCCGCCAGGCCCGGAACTCCGAGGAGATCGTGGCCTGGTTGAGGAGGCCGGCCCGGTAGAAGTCGTCGAGGTCGTGCAGCGAATAGGCGATGTCGTCGGCGATGTCCATGATCGAGCACTCGATCGTCTGCTGGCCCTCCTCGATCAGGGGGTATGCCGCGAGCGCGCCCCGCATGTCGTCGACATCGGTGACGTAGGCGGAGAACTTCCGGGACCCGCCGCGCCGCCCGCCGCCGTGCCCGCGCAGCCAGGGGTACTTCAGGACCGCCGCGCGCACGGCCGCCGTGAGGTTGAGGCCGACGCCCGGCTGATCGTGCTCGTCGAGGCGGGTGAGGATCCGGAAGGTCTGCGCGTTGCCCTCGAACCCCTCCGCGAGGCGGAACTTCTCGCGCGCGATGCGGTCGAGCGTCTGCTCGCCGAGGTGCCCGAAGGGCGGGTGGCCGAGGTCGTGCGCGCTGGCGGCGGCCTGGACGACGACGGGGTGGCAGCCGCCGAGGTCCGCGACCGCGCGGCCCGTCTCGCCCTGGTCGGTGGACAGGTGCACCGCGATGGCGCGCGCGACGGCCGCGACCTTAACCGAGTGGGTGAGGCGGTTGTGCACCGCGAGGCCCGCGCCCGTCTGCGAGATCACCTGCGTCACGGCGGACAGCCGGGAGAAGAACGGGGAGAAGCGGATCCGCTCGAGGTCCACACGGTACTCGGGGTGGCGCTCGGCGCTCTGGAACTCGTCGAGCTCCTCGTCGGCGCGGCGCGCGGCGCGCGGGTCGGCGTTGGTCATCCCCCCATCCTGCCCGAGACGCGCGCGGCTCAGCGCGCGGCCAGCCGCGCCGGTCGGCGATGGCGCACAATGGGGGATCGTGACTTCCCCCGGCGCCTCGTTCCTCCTGCCCGCCGAGCTCGCCCACAAGGCGGGCCCCGCCGATATCGGCCCCGACGAGGAGCACTTCGCGCGCATCGCCCGCGCGCTCGAGGGTCGGCGCCGGGACGCCGAGCGGCGTCTCGCGGCCGCGCGCCGATCGGGCGGGCGCGACGGCCAGAGCGCCATGGACCGCGACATCGAGATCCACCACCTCTCCGCGCGGCTCGGCGTCCTCGAGCGCTACGGGCGCGACCTCTGCCTCGGGCGCATCGAACCGGAGGGCGGGGAGCCGCTCTACATCGGCCGCATCGGCCTCACGGACCCGGACGGGCGGCGCCTCCTCGTCGACTGGCGCGCGCCCGCGGCCGAACCGTTCTTCGGCGCGACGCACGCGCGGCCGATGGGGCTCACGGCGCGCCGGCGCTACCGCTGGGCGGGCGGCCGCGTCGTGGACTACTGGGACGAGGTCTTCGCCCCGGATGGCGGCAATGCGCGGCCGGCGCTCGACGACCAGAGCGCCTTCATCCGCACCCTGTCGGCCGCGCGGGGTCCCGCGATGCGGGACGTGCTCGCCACCATCCAGGCCGACCAGGACGCCATCATTCGCGCCCCGGCCACCGACGCGCTCGTCGTCGACGGCGGGCCTGGCACCGGAAAGACCGTCGTCGCGCTGCACCGCGCCGCCTACCTGCTCTACGCCGACGCCCGCATCTCGTCGTCGGGCGGTGGGGGAGTGCTGTTCGTCGGCCCCGGCGAGTCGTATCTCTCCTACGTCGACGACGTCCTGCCCAGCCTCGGCGAGGACAGCGTGCGGATCGCGACCATGCGGCGCCTCGTGCCCGAGGGCGCGGCCGCCGTGCCGGAGGCGTCCGACGCCGCGCGGCGCCTGAAGGGCGCGGGCAACCTCGAACGGGCGATCGCGAACGTCGTCCGGCGCTACGAGCGCGCGCCCGACGAGGACGTCGTGATCCAGGCCTCCTGGGCCGACGTCGACATCGAGCCCGAGGACTGGGAGCAGGCGATGGGGGCGTGCGAGGACGGCACGCCGCACAACGAGGCCCGCGATGCGATCTGGGAGGAGCTGCTCGAGTCGCTCACGATGCGCGGGGGCGAGATGCCGCCGCACCTCGCGCGACGGGAGCTGTCGAGCCACGCCCAGCTGCGCGCCGCGTTCGACGCCGTGTGGCCCGTCCTGGATCCGCCCGCCCTCGTCGAGGCGCTCTGGGCCGACGAGGACCTCCTCGCAGGCGCGGCCCCCTGGCTCGATCACACCGAGCGCGGCGCGCTCCGCCGCCCGCGCGGATCCGCGTGGACGGACGCGGACCTGCCCCTGCTCGACGCGGCGCGCGAGCTCATCGGCGACCCCGGCCTCGCCCAGCGCCGCAGCGCCCGGCGCGCGGCGCTCATGGCGGAACGCGAGCGCATTGAGACCGTCGTGGACTACCTCTCGGACGCGGACGAGGACGGCGAGGGCGTCTCCCTCATGCTTGCCGCCGCCGACATGCAGGAGCGCCTCGTGGACGACGGCGCGATCCCCACCGTCGACCACGATGCGCTCGCGGGCCCCTTCGCGCACGTCGTGGTCGACGAGGCGCAGGAGCTCACCGACGCCGAGTGGCGGATGCTCGTGCGCCGCTGCCCGTCGAAGAGCTTCACAATCGTCGGCGACCGCGCGCAGGCCAGGGATGGGTTCGCCGCGTCCTGGCGCGACCGCCTCGGGCGCGTGGGGATCACCCGCGTCGCCACCACCGGCCTGTCGATCAACTACCGCACCCCGGCGGAGATCATGGCCGTCGCCGAGCGCGCCATCCGCGAGGCGCTCCCGGACGCGAACGTCCCGCGCTCCGTGCGCGAGTCGGGCGAGCCCGTGGCGCGGGGCGCGCGGGGCGACCTCGAGCGCGTCGTCGAGGAATGGCTGGGCGCCCACGAGGCCGGTGTGCTGGCCGTCATCGGCGCCGACGAGGCCCCCCGCCATCCGCGCGTCCGGGTCATCCGGGCGCGGGAGGCGAAGGGCCTCGAGTTCGACGCGGTCGTGCTGGTGGACCCGGACCGCCTCGGGACGGGGATCGCGGGCGCCGTGGATCGCTACGTCGCCATGACGCGCGCCACCCAGCGGCTGTGGATCCTCACCTCCCAGGCGGATCCGGTTCCTACGCCAGCGTGAGGAACAGCTTCTCGAGCTCCTCGACGGACAGCTCCGGTTCCGTGCCCTCCTCGCTCGCGACCATGCAGTCGCGCATGGCCGTGGAGACGACGGCGAACCCCGCGCGGTCGAGCGCGTGCGTCACGGCCGACAGCTGCGTGACGACGTCGCGGCAGGGCCGATCCTCCTCGACGGCGGCGATCACGGCGTCGAGCTGGCCGCGGGCGCGCTTGAGGCGCAGCGCGATGCGGCGGCGCGCCTCGGAGTCGGTGGTGCTCATGCGGGGATCCCTTCGTCGATGGTCAGCAGCTCGCGCGACGCGGCGCGGAGGTGGTCGCGGAGCGTGATCGACCCGCCCGACAGCGACGCGGAGTCGAAGCCGGCCTGGGTCAGCACGCGGTGGGCGATCGCGGAGCGCACGCCCGAGGCGCACATCACGCGCACGGGCCGGCCCGCGGCCTGGGCGCGCACCTCGTCGAGGCGATCGCGCAGCTCGGTGTGGGGGACGTGCAGCGCCCCGGGGAGGTGCCCCGTGACCCACTCGTCCGCGCGCCGCACGTCGACGACGAGCGCGCTCTCGAGCACCTCGTCGACCTCGTCGGCGTACCAGAGGCGGAGCGTGCCGTCGGCGACGTTCTGCGCGACGAGGCCCGTGTGGTTCACGGCATCCTTCGCCTGGCCGTAGGGCGGCGAGTAGGCCAGGTCGAGGTCGATGAGGTCCTCGCCCGCGAATCCCGCGCGCAGCGCGGTGGCGAGCACGTCGATCCGCTTGTCCACGCCGTCGGTTCCCACCGCCTGAGCTCCGAGGAGACGGCCTCCCTCGCGCGCGACGTGCACGACGAGATGGATCTGCTCGGCGCCGGGGAAGTAGCCGGCGTGCTGGGCGGGGTGCAGATGCAGCGTGCGGTACGCGATTCCCGCGGAATCGAGCGCCTGGCGGTTGGCGCCCGTGAGCGCCGCGGTCAGGGATCCGACGCGGACGATCGCGGTGCCGACGGGCTGGGGGATCGCGCGGGCCTTCTCCGGGCGCAGCATGTTGTCGGCCACGAGGCGGCCGGCCCGGTTGGCGGGCCCGGCCAGCGCGACGGGGCGGCGCGCGCCCGTGGCGGCGTCGACGCTGAGGGTCGCGTCTCCGACGGCCCAGACGTGCGCGGCCGACGTGCGGCCCCGCTCGTCGACGACGATCGCGCCGCGCTCGGCGGCGACGCCCGCCTCCTCGGCGAAGCCCGTGTCGGGCCGTACGCCGATCGAAAGCACGACGAGGTCGGCGTCGATGCGCTCGCCGGTGGCGAGCTCGACCTGATCCGCCTCGCCACCGTGGTGCACGGCGGACGCCCCGACGCCCGTGACGACGCGGATCCCGAGCGCCTCCAGCTCGTCCGTCACCCGCACCGCCAGCTCGGATTCGAGCGGGGGAAGCACGTGCGCCGCCAGCTCGACGAGAGTGACGTCCAGGCCGGCGTGTGCCAGGGCCTCGGCCGCCTCGACTCCGATGAAGCCGGCGCCCAGGACGACCGCGCGCCGGGCGCCGCCCTCGACCCAGCCGCGGAGACGGATGGCGTCGGGAACGGTGCGCAGCGTGCTCACGCGCGGCGAGTCGAGCCCGGGGATCGGCGGGCGGGCCGCGAGGGCGCCCGGTGCGAGGACGAGCTCGTCGTAGGACAGCTCGACGCGGCCGCTCGGCCCCTCGGCCGTCAGCGACTGCGCCGCGATGTCGAGGGAGACGACCTCGTGGCGGGGGCGCACGTCGAGCGCGAGCGCGGCGCGCAGGCTCTCCGGCGTCTGCACGAGAAGCGCGCCGCGGTCGGCGATCTCACCGCCGACGTAGTAGGGGAGGCCGCAGTTCGCGTACGAGACGTCCTCGCCCCGCTCGAGCACGATGATGTGGGCGTTCTCGTCCAGTCGCCGGGCCCGCGCGGCGAAGCTCATGCCGCCCGCGACGCCGCCGACGACGACGATGGTCTTAGTGGTGGTCATACCTCCACTATACCCCCGGGGGTATCCGAGCGGGCCGATTCGGACGCGTCGTCATTCTCCCGCGCGCAGCGCGCGGTTCGTGCGGCGCGTCGCCACGGCGGTCCACGGGTCTTCCGGCCACGGATGCTTCGGGTAGCGCCCGCGCATCTCGCGACGCACGTCACCGTACGGGCCGTTCCAGAACGACGCGAGATCGGCCGTCACGGCGAGAGGGTGACCGCCGGGGGAGAGCAGGTGGAACAGCACCGGCACCCGCCCGCCGACGAGGCGCGGCGTGTCGGCGAGGCCGAAGACCTCCTGCAGCTTCACCGCCACCACCGGCGGCGCGCTCGGATCCTCCGGATCCGGGTAGGCGATCCGGACCGCGCGTCCCGAGGGAACCTCCAGTCGCTCGGGCGCGAGCTCGTCGAGTCGGGCCGCGTCCGGCCAAGGGAGCAGCGCCCGCAGCCCGTCGCGGACTTCAGCCGCGGTGGCCAGGCGCGGCGCCGGGGCGGCGAGCAGCCACGCGTCGAGGGCGCGCGCGAGCGCCGCGTTCGACACGTCGGGCCAGGGCGCCCCGAGCGCGCGCCGCAGGAGCGCCATCCGCGCGCGGAGCGCGAGGGTCCCCTCGTCCCACGCGAGCGCGGCGATCCCGGAGCGGGCGACGAGGTCGACCGTGGCCGCGCGCGCGTCCTCCGGCGTCGCAGCGGCGGGCGTCGCTCCGAGCTCGATCGCGCCGAGAGCGCGGACGGCGCGCACGCGGATCCGCCCGTCCACGACGCTCGCCTCGCGGCGCGTCTCGACGAGCGGCGCGCCGACGGCGAGCGCATCCGCCTCCGTCAGGGCCGCGCCCAGGCGCACGACCGCGCCCGTCTCGCGCGCGGCGCCGCCCGCCGCGCGCTGGACGTCGTGGACCGCGATCCACTCCGCCCCCGCCAGGCCGCTACCAGAGGGGAGGCTCGCCCGCGTCCCGCGCGCCAGCAGATACGCGCGCTCGCCGACGCGGCGGGCGATCGCGTCGGGCCGCGCGAGCGCGACGACCAGCCCGTCCGCGCGCTCCGCGCGGGGCGTCGCGGGCGCGGCGGCAAAGCGCGCGAGCCGATCCGCCTCCCGCGCCCACTCGCGTGCGACGCGGCCACCCCCGCGGAGCTCCGCGAGGATCCTCGCGAGGTCCCCGCCCGCGTCGCGATAATCGCCCTCGAGCGCCGCGACGATCTCGCCCGCCTCGCGCGGATCGACGCCCCACTCCGAGGCAGCCAGGAGCGCGCGCGCCGCGCGCGGGTCCACGGGAAGCCGGGCCGCGCGGGCGCCGTCCGGGGTCAGACGCCCGTCCGCCCCGACAAGCCCGAGCTCCACGAGCGCGCGGTGCGCGCTCCGGGCGGCCCCCTCCGGCGGCGGCGTCAGGAAGCGCATCCCCGTGCCGCAGGGAGCGCCCCAGGCCGCGAGCGTCAGCATCGCCGAGACGAGGTCGGCGTGGGCGATCTCGGGATCGTCGGCGCGACGGAAGGCGCCGAGGTCGGCCTCCGAGTAGGCGCGGATCGCCCGCCCCGGCCCCTGCCGCGCCGCGCGGCCCGCCCGCTGGTCGGCGCTGGCGCGCGAGGCCGATCGCGTCACGAGCCCTGCCATGTCCCGCACTGTGTCGCGCCGCAGCACGCGGGCGAGACCCGAATCGACAACGAGCCGGACGCCCGGGACGGTCAGCGAGCTCTCGGCGAGCGACGTGCTCACGACAAATCGCGGCGGATCGCCCGGCGCGCGGCCGGCGGTCGCCCGGTCCTGCTCGGCGCGGGGGAGCCGGCCGTGCAGGGCGAGGACCTCGGCGTGGGGCGCGCGCCGGCGCAGCGCGGCGGCGACCGCCTCCACATCCCGCACGGCGGGAGCGAAGACGAGCGCGTCGCCGTCGCCGTCGTGGGCGTCCGCGGCGACGGCCGCGAGGTGGTCGACGAACGCGCCGGTGACGCCGCGGTCGTCGCTGCGGGGCCCGATTCCCGGCGCGTAGGAGATGTCGAGCGGGTGCAGCGCCGCCGGCGCGTCGACGATCGGCGCGGGGGAGTCCCCGCCGATCTGCGCCGCGACGTGGTCCGCGTCGATTGTCGCCGACATCGCCACGAGCGTGAGGTCGTCCCGCAGCTGCCGGACGTCCGCGAGCATCGCGAGCAGCAGGTCGCCGTCGAGCGAGCGCTCGTGCACCTCATCCACGACGACCGCGGCGACGCCATCGAGGCCCGGATCCGCGAGGAGGCGCCGCAGGAGGAGGCCCGGGGTGACGAACTCGACCAGCGCATCCGCCGCCGTCACGCGGTCCCCGCGCACGGCGTACCCCACGCGTGCGCCGAGGGCCACGCCGTCAAGCTCGGCCAGGCGTCGGGCGGCGGCCCGCACCGCGACGCGGCGGGGTTGGGTGACGAGGACGCGCCCGCCGGTGACGTCGACGGCGAGCGGCGGAACGTAGGTCGTCTTCCCGGACCCCGGAGGCGCGACGATGACCGCGGATCCGCTCGCGAGAGCCGCGCGCAGCGCCCCGTCCACGTCGGCCACGGGGAGCCCGCGGCCGATCCGCGCGAGGTCGAAGGGCCGGGGGTCGCGAGTCACGGATCCATTGTGCCAGCGCCCGCGCATCGGCCTGAAGGTCGCCGATGACCCGCCTGGCAAGGTCCTGGGCGCAATTGTTATCGGTTCGTGATGTATGCGTATGCTGTTCGGACTCAATCGCGAGGGGCCGCCGTCCACCCCCACCCGAGAGCCCCTCGCGCCCTGTCATCGAGAGATTCCTCCGGCCGGGTGGGGGCGCGCTCCGGCGTCGCGGGACGGGACCGCGGAGATGAGTGTGTTCCAGAAGAAGAACTCCCCCCAGACCCCGTCCGGCCGCCGCGGAGCACTCGCGAAGAGCGGCCTCGTCGCGGCGGGCGTCGCGACCGTCGCCGGCGCCGTCCTCCTGCCGACGGCGGCCAACGCGGCCGACGGCGCCACGTGGGACGCGCTCGCGCAGTGCGAGTCCGGCGGCAACTGGGCGATCAACACGGGCAACGGCTACTACGGCGGGCTGCAGTTCTCGCTCTCCACGTGGGAGGCGAACGGCGGGTCGGGCAACCCGGCCGACGCCTCGCGCGAGGAGCAGATCCGCGTCGCCGAGAACGTCCTCGCCACCCAGGGCTGGGGCGCGTGGCCGACCTGTTCGGCGCAGATCGGCGCGACCGGGACGGCCGACACGAGCGCGTCCGCCGAGGTCGCGGCCCCGGCCGAGGAGACCGCCCCCGCGGAGGAGACCGCGCCCGCCGAGGAGACCGCGCCGGCCGCCGAGACTCCGGCGGCTCCCGCCGCGGAGGCCGCGCCCGCCGAGGCGCAACTGCCCGACGTCGAGGCGTCGGACGAGACCTACACCGTCGAGTCCGGCGACACGCTCTTCGAGATCGCCGAGGCGCTCGAGATCGAGTCGGGGTGGACCGGCATCTTCGCCGTCAACCAGGACCTCCTCGACGACCCCGACCTCATCGAGGTGGGGCAGGACCTCGTGCTCCCCGCGAGCTGACGCCCGAGACGCGCGGGGCCGGTCCGGAAGGACCGGCCCCGCGCCCGCGCGAGCTGGCAGGCTGGAGGCACCGCAGACCGACACGAGGAGCGACGAGTGAGCGTCCCCGACTTCGCCGCAACGGGCACCATCCGCGTCCGCGGCGCCCGCGAGCACAACCTTCGAAACGTCGACCTCGACGTTCCTCGGAATCGGATCGTCGCGTTCACCGGCGTCTCCGGATCCGGCAAGAGCTCGCTGGCCTTCGCCACGATCTACGCCGAGGCGCAACGGCGCTTCTTCGCCTCCGTGGCGCCGTACGCCCGTCGCCTCATCCAGCAGGTCGGCGCGCCCGAGGACGCGCCGTCGGCGCGCTACCTGCCGGCGGCACTGCGGGGAGAGGTCGCGTGACGGGCGTGCGGGTGCGCGCCATGCGCGCCGACGAGCACGAGGCCTTCCGCGCGATCCGGCTGCGCATGCTCGCCGACGCCCCGACCGCGTTCGGGGAGCGCCTGGCGGATGCCGAGCGCATCCCGGACGCCGAGTGGCGGATCCGCGCGACGCGCATGACCCGCCTCGGGCGGGCCGCGGTCATCGCTGAGGACGACGACGGCTGGTGCGGCATCATGCGCGGGCACTACAGCCCCGTGCGCGGGCCCGAGCTCGTGGGCGTATACGTCGACGCGCGGGCGCGGGGCCGCGCGGCTGGGGTCGCCGATCGTCTCCTCGCGGAGATCGTGGCGTGGGCGATCGATCTGGACGGCGACACCCTGACACTCGACGTGCACGAGCACAACGCCCGCGCGATCGCGTTCTACCGCGGCCGCGGGTTCGTCCCCACGGGGCACACCGAGGCGTACCCGCTGGATCCGACCACGCGAGAGGTCGAGATGCGGCGCCTTCTTACGACACCTTAAGGTCACAAAGTGGCGTAAGATCGCCCCATGGCACCACCTTCCGACGCCTTCGCCGTCTCCTGGGAGACGGTGCCGTGGGAGCGCGACGCCACCCTTCCCGCCTCTCGGCGCCAGCGGCTCGCCGCCCGCGGGCCGTACGCGGCCGCCATCCCGGCGCGGATCCGGGACACCGCCAGCGACATTGCACCGGACCTCGCCGCCGAGGCCGAGGACGCGATTCGCGAGATCGCGCGCTTCGACGCCGAGCTGACGGCGCGCGCCGGGGGAGCGGGCGACGAGATCGCGCCGCTCGCGTCCGTGCTGTTGCGCACCGAGTCCGCCTCCTCGTCGCAGATCGAGGGGGTCACCGCGGGCGCCCGAGCGCTCGCCCTGGCCGGGATCTCCCAACCGACCGGCCGAAACGCGGAGCTGGTCGCGCAGAACGTCGCGGCCATGACGCGCGCGATCGCGCTGTCGGACGAGATGGCCGAGGGCGCGATCCTGCAGGCGCACGCGGCGCTCATGGCGGGGGAGCGACACGCCTCGCCCGGTCAGTTCCGCACCGAACAGGTGTGGATCGGCGGGGGGCCGTCGCCACACACGGCCGAGTTCGTTCCGCCGCGCGCCGAGCGGATCCCCGGCGCGATGGCGGATCTCATGGCCTTCACGCGGCGCGCCGACATCCCGCTCCTCACGCACGCCGCCATCGCGCACGCGCAGTTCGAGACGATCCACCCGTTCGCCGACGGCAACGGCCGGGTCGGGCGCGCGCTCGTGCACGCGATGCTGCGCCGGGCGGGCGCCACCACGCGCATGACCGTGCCCGTCTCCGCGGGCCTCCTCGCCGACACGCGCGGGTACACGGCGGCGCTCATGGACTTCCGCCGGGGCGATGTGGAACCCATCGTGCGCGCGTTCGTGAACGCTGCTTTCCGCGGGGCCGCCAACGGACGCGTGCTCGCGGAGGAGCTTGCCCGGATCCGCGCGGGCTGGGAGGAGCGCCTGCCGTCGCGTCGCGGATCCGCCGCGCGTCGCCTCCTGGATGTCCTCGTGCGCCAGCCCGCGCTCACGACGCCGCTCGTCGTGGGCGAGCTCGGGGTCGCCTCGTCCGCCGCGCAGCGCGCGATCGCGCAGCTGACGAACGCGGGCATCATCGAGCCGCGTTCCGCGAACGCGCGGCGCAACCGCGTGTGGCTCGCGCCCGAGGTCCTCGACGCGCTCGACGCCTTCGCCGCCCGCGCGGGGCGACGCGACCCGCTCGCGCCCCGGTGAGCGCGGGTCCGCATGCGGCCTCAGGGGGAGCGCGCGCGGATACATGGTTTGGGTAAGCTGACATAATGTGCATTATCGGTGATTGCACGTACAGTTCGCCGGGCCTGGCGGTGCGCGTCCTTTCGGAGTCCCGACCAGTCGATACCCTCGGCTCATGAGCCCACGAGACGGGATCGCCACACGCCTCGCGCGGATGATCCGCCTTCCCACGGTCAGCGCCGAGATCCCGGATCGCGGCCTCGGGCCGTTCGAGGAATTCGTCGAGCTTCTCGAAGAGCTGTATCCGCTCACACACGCGCACCTCACGCGCGAGCGGATCACGGACCTCGGCCTGCTGTTCCGGTGGCGCGGCGCCACCGATGAGGATCCCGTCGTCCTCATGGCGCACTACGACGTCGTGCCCGCACGGCTCGAGGACGGCTGGTCCGAGGATCCGTTCGCCGGAACGGTCCGCGACGGCTGGGTCCACGGCCGCGGCGCGCTCGACGACAAGGGGCCGCTCATCGTCATCCTGGAGGCCGTCGAGACGCTCCTCGCCGACGGCTTCGTTCCCGCGCGGGACGTCTACCTCTCGTTCGGCGGCAACGAGGAATCCTTCGGCGCGGCCGCGCGGGCCATCTCGGACGAGATGCGGGCGCGCGGCATCGTCCCCTGGCTCGTGCTCGACGAGGGCGGCGCGGTCGTCGGCTCGCCCCTGCCGTTCGTCCAGGGCCCGACGGCGATGATCGGCGTCGGCGAAAAGGGCGCCCTCACGGTGCGCGCGAGGGTGCGCAGCGCGGGCGGGCACGCCTCGGCGCCGCGGCGCGGGACGGCGATCTCGCGGATGGCGCGCGCCGTTGCGCGCCTGGGGCCCCGCACCTTCCGGCCGCGCACTCCCGAGGCGATCACGCGGATGCTCGGCGCGTTCGCCGGGCGCGCGACGGGACCGACGCGCGCCGGGCTGCGCCTCCTCGCGCGCAACCGCTTCCTCACGGGCCAGGTCTTCGCCGCGGCGGGCGGCGAACCCGCCGCGCTCGTGCGCACGACGATCGCCGCCACGATGCAATCCGGCGGATCCGCCGCGAACGTGCTCCCGTCCGACGCGAGCGCGACGTTCAACCTCCGCATCGTTCCCGGCGAGACCGTCGCCGGAGTCCTCGCCCGCCTCCGGCGCCGCATCGCGGACCCCGGGGTCGAGCTCGAGGTGCTGGAAGGATCCGATCCCTCGCCCCTCTCCCCCGCCGACGGCCCCGCATTCGGCGCGGTCGCCGCGGCCGCCGGCGCCGCCTACCCCGGCGCCCTCGTTGCGCCGTACCTCATGATGCAGGCGAGCGACGCGCGGCATTTCCACCGGTTCTCCCCCGCGGTATATCGATTCGCGCCGCTCGAGATGTCCGCCGCCCAGCGCGCCTCGATCCACGGGGTCGACGAGCGCGTCGAGGTGGCCTCCCTCGAGCGGGGGCGCTCCTTTCACATCGCGCTCCTGACGGGCCTGTCATGACGCGCCTGGGCGCCCTTCTGGGCGTGGTCGGATTCCTCGCAGCGGTCGAATTCACGAGCGGCATCCTCCAGGGCTACTACACGCCCATGCTCACGGACATCGCGCGCCACCTCGGGATCCACGACGCCGACGTCAACTGGCTCGAGGGCACGCAGCTCATGCTGTCCGCGCTGGTCGTCCCGGCCTTCGCGAAGCTCGGGGACATGCTCGGGCACCGGCGCATGCTCCTCGTGTCCACGGCGCTGACCGCGGCGGCCTCGCTCGCGCTGCCCTTCGCCGACTCGTTCGCGGTGTTCCTCGTGGCCTGGACCCTGCAGGGCTTCTACGTCGTGTGGCTCCCGCTCGAGATCGCGCTCATCTGGGGGCGCGCCCGCGCCGGCGGTCAGCCTCCGTCGGTCACCGCCCGCGCCGCGGGAATCCTCGTCGCCGCGCTCGAAGCCGGCGCGATCGTGGGCGCGCTCGCGGGCGGCGCGCTCGTCGACGCTCTCCCTGTCCAGGTCGTGCTCGCCATCCCCGGCGTCGCCGTTCTCGCGTGCTTCTTCGTGATCCTGTTCGGCGTCCCGGAGTCCCCGCAGGTCGCGGGCGGGCGCCTCGACACGGTCGGGCTGACGCTCCTCTCCCTCGCGCTCATCGCGTTCACGGGCGGGCTGAGCCTCCTGCGCATCGGCGGGCTCGGCGATCCGCTCGCGTGGGCGATCGTCGCGCTCGGGCTCGCGCTCCTCGTCCCGTTCGTCCTCTGGGAGCTGCGCCACGCGGATCCGCTCATCGACGTCCGCCTGTTCCGCTCGGCCGCGCTCTGGCCCGTGTTCCTCACGGCCGGGCTGTTCGGCATGAGCGTGCTGGGCGCCCAGGCGCCGCTGTCCACGTTCGCGCGCACGGATCCGACCGTGGCCGGCTACGGGCTCGGCACGGCAGGGTTCGCCACGTCGCTGCTCATCGGGGTGTACCTCATCGCCATGATCGCGGGCGCGCTCTCGTACTCCCGCGCGGCGCGGATCCTCTCCCCGCGGCTGGCGCTCGTGGCCGCCGCGGGGTTGGTCAGCGCCGGCTTCTTCCTCTTCCTTCCGTTCCACGACACCTACGCGCAGGTCGTCGCGAACATGGCCGTCGTCGGCGTCGGCTCCGGCGCCCTCGTCGCGGCCCTACCCGCGACCGCCGCGGCGGCGGCCCCGCCCGCCCAGACGGGCGTCGCGACCGGGCTGACGAACTCGGTGAAGACCGTGGGCGGGGCGATCGCCTCGTGCGTGTTCGGCATCGCGCTCGCCACGGGCGCATCGGGGGGCGGCACCGCGGGGTCGCTCAGCGGCTATGTCACCGTCTGGGTCGTGTGCGGCGGGGCCGCCCTCGTCGCCGCGCTCGCGCTGCTGGCCGTGCCGCGGGACGCGTTCGCGGATCACCCGACCGCCGCCGCGGCGGCCGCGGGCGGGGTCTGACTCAGGCGCCGACGTACGCCGCGAGGTGCTCCCCCGTGAGCGTGCCCCGCGCGGAGACGAGGTCCGCCGGCGTCCCCTCGAACACCACGCGGCCCCCGTCGTGCCCCGCGCCCGGCCCCATGTCGACGACCCAGTCGGCGTGCGCCATGACCGCCTGGTGGTGCTCGATCACGATGACCGAGGAGCCGGAGTCGACCAGCCGGTCGAGCATCTCCAACAGCGCCGCGACGTCCGCGAGGTGCAGGCCCGTCGTCGGCTCGTCGAGCACGTAAACCTCTGCCCCCTCGGCCATCTGCACGGCGAGCTTCAGGCGCTGGCGCTCGCCGCCCGACAGCGTCGTCAGCGGCTGGCCGAGGGTGATGTACCCGAGCCCGGTCTCCTCGAGGCGGCCGAGGATCTTCCCCGCGGCCGGCACGCGCGACTCCTTCGCCGCGAAGAACGCCCGGGCGTCGGCGACGGGCATGTCGAGGACCTCCGCGATGTTCTTCCCGCCCAGGCGGTACTCGAGGACCTCGGCCGTGAACCGGCGACCGCCGCAGTCCTCGCACGGGGACGTCACGCCCTGCATGAAACCAAACTCGGTCGTGATCGTGCCGCTGCCCTTGCAGGTCGGACAGGCGCCGGCGCTGTTCGCGCTGAACAGCGCGGGCGCGACGCCGTTGGCCTTCGCGAACGCCTTGCGCACCGGATCCGGCACGCCCGTGTACGTGGCCGGGTTGCTGCGGCTGGATCCCTTCACCGGCTGCTGGTCGACGAACACCACCCCGTCGCGGCCCGCAACCTGCTCGGCGATGAGCGAGCTCTTCCCGGATCCGGCGACGCCCGTGAGTGCCACGAGCACGCCCGTCGGGAGGTCGATGTCGACGTCGCGCAGGTTGTGACTGCGGGCGCCACGCACCTCGATCGCCCCGGTCGGGGTGCGCACCGCGTCCTTCAGCGAGACCCGGTCGGCCAGGTGGCACCCCGTGACCGTGTCCGAGTCCCGCAGCTCGGCCACGGTGCCCTCGAAGGTGACGGTGCCGCCCGCGGATCCGGCGCCCGGACCGATCTCGACGACGCGATCGGCGATCGCGATCGTCTCCGGCTTGTGCTCGACGACCAACACCGTATTGCCCTTGTCGCGCAGCTGCAGCAGCAGCGCGTTCATGCGCTCGATGTCGTGCGGATGTAGTCCCGCGGTGGGCTCGTCAAAGACGTACGTCACGTCGGTGAGCGGCGAGCCGAGGTGCGCGATCATCTTCAGCCGCTGCGCCTCGCCGCCGGACAGCGTGCTCGCGGCGCGGTCGAGGGAGAGATAGCCGAGCCCGATGTCGACGAAGGAGGTCAGGAGGGCGTCGAGCGCGCCGAGGAGCGTCGCGGCCCCCGGTTCGTCGAGGCCCCGCACCCATGCGCGCAGATCGCTGACCTGCAGGGCGCACGCGTCGGCGATCGAGATCCCGGCGATGCGCGAAGAGCGCGCGGGCTCCGCGAGGCGGGTCCCGTCGCAGTCCGGGCAGGGGGCAAAGGCGACAGCGCGATCGATGAAGGCGCGGATGTGCGGCTGCATCTGCTCGCGGTCCTTCGTGAGCATGGACTTGCGCACCTGGGGCACCAGGCCCTGGTAGGTCATGTTGACGCCGCCGATCTTCACCTTCGTCGCCTCGCGGTGCAGGAAGTCGTCGAGCTCGGCGTCCGTGAACCGGGAGACAGGCGTGTCCGGGTCGAAGAAGCCCGACTCGGCGTAGAAGCGCACGCTCCACCCGCCGACCTTGTATCCGGGCACGAGGATCGCGCCGTCGTTGATGGACAGCGACGGGTCGTACAACTGGCGGAGGTCGAGGTCGCTCACCCGCCCCGTCCCCTCGCACCCCGGGCACATGCCGCCCAGCACGTGGTACTCCGCGCGCTGGCGCTTCGCCGCGCCCGACCGCTCGACGAGGATGGCGCCGGACGCCGTCACAGACGGCGTGTTGAAGGAGAACGCGTTGGGCGGCCCGATCTGCGGATCGCCGACGCGGCTGAAGAGGGTGCGCAGGAGCGCGTTGGCGTCGCTCGCGGTGCCGACGGTCGAGCGGATGTTCGCGGCAAGGCGCTCCTGGCCGACGAGGATCGCCGTCGTGAGCCCCTCGAGCGCGTCGACGTCGGGCCGGGCGAGCTGCGGCATAAACCCCTGCACGAACGCGCTGTAGGTCTCGTTGATCATGCGCTGGGATTCCGCCGCGATCGCGTCGAACGCGAGCGAGCTCTTGCCGGATCCTGATACCCCCGTGAAGACGGTTAGGCGGCGCTTGGGGAGGTCGACGTCGACCCCGCGGAGGTTGTTCTCGCGCGCACCGCGCACGCGGATCGTGTCGTGACGGTCGGCGGCGTGAGGCGCGGAATCGTGCGGCATGACCCCGATCGTGCCATGAGTGCGCGGCGCGCGGCGATAGGTTGGAGGGGTGAGACCCGCCGCCCCGCCGAGCCCGTCGATGCCGTGATCGGGGTGCTCACGGGCTTCGCCGTCGTCGGCGTCGCCATCATCACGGGGTACATCATCGGGCGCATCGACCTGCTCGGCGAGCACGGCGGCGCCGTGCTCGGGCGGTTGACCTTCTTCGTCCTCAACCCCTTCCTCATGTTCGTCGTCCTCTCCGACGCCGACGTCGCGATGCTGTTCTCGTCCCTGCTGCCCGTCTCGGCCGCCGCCGCCGCCGTGATCTTCCTCGTGTACGGGCTCGTGGCCAAGCTCTGGTGGCGACGCGGCTGGGGCGACACCGTTATGGGCGCGCTGTCCTCGGGGCAGGTCAACGGCAATAACGTCGGCCTTCCGATTTCGACCTATCTCCTGGGCAACGCGGCCTATTCGGCGCCGATCATCCTCATGCAGCAGATCGCCTTCACGCCCATCACCCTCGCCCTCCTCGACGCGATCTCCAGCGGCGAGACGCGCGCGTGGCGCGCCATTGTGCGCGTCTTCCGCAACCCGATGGTCCTCGGGTCCCTGGCGGGCATGACCGTCGCGCTCCTCGGGATCGACATCCCGCCGATCGTCCACGAGCCGCTCCAGCTCGTCGCGAACGCGGCGGTCCCCGTCATCCTCATCAGCTTCGGGATGTCGCTCAACGGCCAGCGGATCCTCACGCACCGCGGGCGCCGCCGCGACGTCATCCTCGCGACGGCGCTCAAAATCGTCCTCATGCCGGTCGCGGCATATCTCCTCGGCCGATTCGCGTTCGGCCTGGAGGGCCAGGCCCTCTACGTCGTCGTCGTGCTCGCCGCGCTCCCCACGGCGCAGAACGTCTTCAACTACGCCCAGCGATACGGCATCGGACTCGTCCTCACCCGCGACGTCGTGTTCCTCACGACGCTGGGGTGCGTGCCCGTGCTGTTCGCCACCGCGCTCCTGCTGGGGTGAGCGCGGTGGCCCGGCTCAGTCCGTGCCGTGGAAGCTCGAGACGTCGCCGCAGATCCGCTCGTTGTCCGCCGGGATCTCGTCGACCGCGGCGCGCGCAATCTCGCGGGCGAACTCGGCGACGTTGAGGAGCGATCCCGCCTCCTCGCGGCGCTGGTCGATCGCGCCGGGGTTCAGGCGGTTGAGCAGCGTGGCCGTGATCGTCCCCTCGATCATGTCGGCGGAGACCACAACGAAATCGATGCCGCGCTCCGCGAGCGCCGGGATCCGCTCGCGCAGCGCGTCCTCGCCCGCGCGCTTGGACAGCGCGACGGGCTCGTACTCGGGCATGGTCGGGGTCGTGCGGATGAAGTGCGCCTGGTGGCTCGTGACGAACACGACGCGCCCGCCCCGCGGCATGATCGGGAGGGCCTGCTCAAGCACGTTCAGCTGCGCGTCGCGGTTCAGGCGCATGGCGTAGTTCTCGCCGAGGTCCTGCTCCATGCCGCCCGACGCGTTCAGGACGAGCAGGTCGAGGCAGCCGAACACATCGTTCACGGCGCCCATCATCGAGCCGACCGATTCCGGATCCGTCAGGTCGGCGCCGACCACGAGGGTCTGGACGCCGTACTTCTCGTTGACCTCGCGCGCGAGCTTCTCGGCGCGCGGCGCCTTGTTGCGGAAGTTGATGACGACGTTCGCGCCCGCGGCGGCCAGGTCGCGCACGGTGTCGGCCCCGACGCCGCGCGAGGACCCCGTCACCAGGGCGGTCTTTCCGTCGAGGGATCCGGCGGGGAGGGGCTCAGTCACGGTGACTCCTGGGGTGGTGCGGGGCGCCCGCGCCAGGCGGGCCGATGACCCTTCGAGCCTATCGCGGCGGATCCGTCCTCCCCCGTGAGCGGATCCACCGAGCGGACGGGCGCGAGTGGTACGTTCCCGACATGACGGCAGGCCACCCGTACTTCGCCGCGCAGGAGAAGCCCCGCATCCTCGCCCATCGCGGGCTCGTCACCGCGGACATGGCCGGAGACGGTATCGCGGAGAACTCGGTCGCGGCGATCGCCGCGGCGCACGCCGCGGGCGCCACCTACGTCGAATCCGACTGCCACCTCACCGCCGACGGCGTCGTCGTGCTCTTCCACGACCCGCGCCTCACGCGCGTGACGGGCGACGACCGCGCGGTCGCCGAAGTCACCCACGAGGAGCTCGAGGGGCTCATGGCGGCGCGCGGCGGGCTCGCGACGATGGCGGACGCGCTCGAGGCGTTCCCCGAGGTGCGCTTCAACATCGACGTGAAGGCCGACGCCGCGGCGGATCCGGCGGGCCGCATCGCCAGCGCGCACGCGGAGCGCGTCCTCCTCACCAGCTTCGACGACCGCCGGCGCGGGCGCGCGCTCGCCGCCGCGCGCCGCGCGGGCGGCG
>NZ_WMEE01000065.1:0-319 GCF_009709595.1 Microbacterium sp. ZXX196 | reverse complement strand
TCTTTGTGTTGTATGCTCCCTGTCTAGTTTCTCCTCTATCGTACTGAAGATTTAATCCAAAAGCGTGAGTTAAAGCCCTATCTACACTAAGATACATTGAGTAACCATACAAATTCTTACCATTACCATTCTTAATTGAGGTAACATCAGCCGATTGAATAAAAGGAATCCCTATACCTGCCGATACAGACCAATCATTAAACCTTTTAACATTTCTCGTAAAAGGAACAACATTTGATGACCACGAAGAAAAAGTATTTGGATACTTATTTCCTATTGTATCAACCGCCACTTGAGCATCTAAAACAGCAGGAAACGA
>NZ_WMEE01000064.1:0-323 GCF_009709595.1 Microbacterium sp. ZXX196 | reverse complement strand
CAGGGAGGCCGGGTTCGGGCCGCTGGTGGCCGCGTCCTCCATGGGCATCATGTCGGTGGTCAACGGCACGGGCCGGGGCGTGGTCGGCTGGCTCTCGGACCGGCTGGGACGGCGGCCGACCCTGACGTATGTGTGCCTGGTCCTCGGGCTGGCCCAGTTCGGCGTCCTGTGGGCGGGCGAAAGCGCCAACCAGCCGCTGTTCCTCTTCTTCGCCTTCATATCCGGCTTCGGCGGCGGCGCTTTCTTCCCGCTTTTCGCGGCCCTGGTCCCCGACTATTTCGGCGAGAACAACAACGCGTCGAACTACGGCCTCGTCTACAGCC
>NZ_WMEE01000063.1:0-324 GCF_009709595.1 Microbacterium sp. ZXX196 | reverse complement strand
TGTAAGTGGTGTGGTCCAGCCCAAATGTAAACGAAGATTAGAGACCAAAAGTGGATTATAGAAAGCTTATAAGAAAAGACAGGTCTCTCTGATGCTTTTGGCAAGAAGTAATACATCAGACCAAGTACAGGTGTTGTCAAGAAAAATGCTACGGCGTTATGCCCATACCACCATTGTACTAAAGCATCTTTTACTCCTGAATATGCAGAATAAGACTTCCAACCAGTAAAAGAAAGAGGTACCTCTAGATTATTGAATACGTGTAGCATTGTAATACCTACCCAAGTACCAATGTAGAACCAAATAGCTACATAAAGATGTCTT
>NZ_WMEE01000062.1:0-326 GCF_009709595.1 Microbacterium sp. ZXX196 | reverse complement strand
ACGAAGACGTCGACCTTGCGCATGCCGTGCTCCTGCGCGCGGCGGGCGGCCGACTCGGCAGCCATCTGCGCGGCGAACGGCGTGGACTTGCGCGAGCCCTTGAAGCCCACGTGGCCCGCCGAGGCCCAGGAGATCACGTTGCCCGTGGGGTCGGTGATCGAAACGATGGTGTTGTTGAACGTGCTCTTGATGTGAGCGTGCCCGTGGGCGACGTTCTTCTTCTCCTTGCGGCGCACCTTCTTGGCGCCGGCCGTACGGCCCTTCGGAGGCATGTATTACTCCCGGTGGAGGTGGTCGGTCCTACAGCGAAGACCGCTGATGAGCGT
>NZ_WMEE01000061.1:0-328 GCF_009709595.1 Microbacterium sp. ZXX196 | reverse complement strand
GCTAGAAAAAAATAAAGATCTCAGAATAATTTATACAAGAAAGGAAGATACATATCCTAATTTAACTTCTAGAACTAATTTAGCTAACCGTTCTAAGGCCGATTTGTTTATTTCTATACATTGTAACGCAGCAAAAAGTAGTGCCTATGGTACAGAAACTTTTGTGCAAGGACCAGATCAAAATGCGGCAAACTTAGAAGTAGCGAAGTCTGAAAATGATGTTATTTTTCTAGATGAAGAGGATAAACAGACATTTGCATCTTATGATCCTAAATCACCAGAATCATTGATTGCATTGAAACTTCAACAACAAAAATATTTAGAAAGG
>NZ_WMEE01000060.1:0-328 GCF_009709595.1 Microbacterium sp. ZXX196 | reverse complement strand
AAATCTTTCAGTACTTAAATTTTTAGCGTTTGAACAAGTGTTCAAAAACTCTTTAACCACACTTCCTATGGGTGGAGGTAAAGGAGGTTCTGATTTTGACCCGCAAGGGAAGTCGGATATGGAAATTATGAGATTCTGCCAAGCATTTATGACAGAGCTTTGTAAGCATATTGGGCCTCAAACCGATGTTCCTGCTGGCGATATAGGTGTGGGAGCTCGTGAGATAGGTTACCTTTTCGGTCAATATAAGAAGATAAGAAACGAATTTACAGGAGTACTTACTGGTAAAGGATTAGCTTATGGTGGTTCTTTAATTCGTCCAGAGGCT
>NZ_WMEE01000058.1:0-330 GCF_009709595.1 Microbacterium sp. ZXX196 | reverse complement strand
AAGGAAAAATACGCTGACTCTGACGCCACTGCAAAATCACAGATGAGAGCTAACATTGCTCCTGCACCAACTGCAGGACCATTAACCAATGCAATTACTGGTTTTTTAGCATAAACAATAGCCTTCACTAACGGATTATAATAATCTATCACAATCCTTTGGATAAAGCGTTCCTCATTGGCTTCTGCTTTATAATCTAAAGATTCCTTTAAATTCTGACCAGAACAAAACGCCTTACCTTTGCCACTAATTGCAATACAGCGTACACTAGAATCTGCATCACAAGCTTTTATAAAGTGTAATAATTCTTCTAAAACAACCTTATTAAGA
>NZ_WMEE01000057.1:0-333 GCF_009709595.1 Microbacterium sp. ZXX196 | reverse complement strand
GCTGGATCACCTCCTTTCTAAGGAGCTTCTAGGCAGCCGCAAGGTTGTCCAGAGCCACTACGTCGGCGAATGTTCGACGGTGGTTTGCTCATGGGTGGAACGTTGACTACTCGGCACACTCGGTTGATTGATGACTAGTACTGCTTCGGCGTGGAACGTGATCGGTTGGCTGGTTGTGTCGGGCACGCTGTTGGGTGTCTGAGGGTGCGGGCTTTGCCTGTTCCTTCGAACGCCGGCCCCAGTGAACTCAGCCTTCGGGTTGGGGTGGTGGGTGGCTGGTCGTTGCTTGAGAACTGCACAGTGGACGCGAGCATCTGTGGCCAAGTTTTTAAG
>NZ_WMEE01000575.1:0-229 GCF_009709595.1 Microbacterium sp. ZXX196 | reverse complement strand
TAACGCGCTCAACAATTCCTTCGTGCTTACAGATTACTGCAGCTCCAGAGTCTTTTGCAGAAACGTGCTCCATTCCTGTACCAACGATCGGTGATTCAGGAACAAGTAAAGGTACAGCCTGACGTTGCATGTTCGCTCCCATTAGGGCACGGTTGGAGTCATCATTCTCTAAGAACGGAATACATGCTGTCGCAGCGGATACAACCTGTTTCGGCGATACATCCATATA
>NZ_WMEE01000574.1:0-229 GCF_009709595.1 Microbacterium sp. ZXX196 | reverse complement strand
GAAGTTAGAAATAAGGATGAGAATCTAAATTCTAACAATCTAAACTCTGACATCTAAGACAGTCTCGTAGCTCAGCTGGTTAGAGCGCTACACTGATAATGTAGAGGTCGGCAGTTCGAGCCTGCCCGAGACTACTAATTGATAGAGGTTGGATACTAGAAGTTAGAATTTAGAAGAAGTTGAATGTCTAAAATCTAACATCTGAAATCTAACATCTACACTAATGGGG
>NZ_WMEE01000573.1:0-229 GCF_009709595.1 Microbacterium sp. ZXX196 | reverse complement strand
GAGGTGACCCACTTGATCTTCACGCGGGCCTTGTTGGCGAAGCCGCCGGCGCGCAGCGCCTCGGTGACCGACAGGTAGGCGTCGGGCAGGTCGATGTACTTGCCGACCAGCGCGACCTTCACCTCGTGGTCCGGATTGTGCACCCGGTCCAGCAGGTCGGCCCACACGGTCCAGTCCACGTCGCGGAACGGCAGGTCGAGCTTGCGCACGACGTAGGCGTCCAGGCCCT